>SLNF01000300.1 GCA_007133145.1 Nitriliruptorales bacterium | reverse complement strand
GGGTGACATGCCGCGAGGCTACGCGCCGCGAGGGTGCGGGCGCCGCGATGGTGCGGGCGCCGCGAGGGCTGCGCGACCTCGCGGCGCGCACCGCCTAGGCTGTCGTGCATGGCCGAGAGGGATCGCGCGCGCGCCTACCGCTACGCCTGGTGGCTCACCGGCGACGCCGAGCGCGCGGCGGCGGCCGTGACCGAGGCGGTCGAGCGCGTGGACACGGCGGACACCCCGGCCGAGGACCTCCTGCGGGAGGTCCGCGAGGCGTCCGTGGAGACGCCGACGATGGGCGCCCGCGCCGAGCTCGCGCTGCTGCACGACGCCTGCGACCTGCCGCTGGGCCAAGCGGCGCGGATCGTGGGGGTCAGTGCCGACGACGCCCCTGCCGTGCTGGCCCAGGGCCGCCTCGACGCCCTCGACGAGCGGGTCACCGTCGTGCACGCCGAGCGTCTCGGCGGCCTCGCCGTGGCGAGCCCGGGCGCGCTGGCCCACACCGAGACCTGCCCCTCCTGCGCCCAGCTCGCCCGCAAGCTGCTCGAGGGTCGCGACGCCCTCGTCGCCCTCGGCGCGGTGGCGCCCGAGCCAACCGCCGGGCCGCGGCCCGCCGGGCCTGCCGCGGAGGAGGACGCGGGTGCCGACCACGCCGGTGGGCCGGATGGCGGAGCCGACGCCGAGGCCGCGGCCCAGCCCGGTTCCGACGACACCGCCGTGACCGCGGGGGAAGGTGGCAACGGCAGCGCTGCCGCCGAAGCCGCAGCGGAGCACGACGCGGCCGCCGAGGCCGCAGCGGAGGACACCCCGGAGCACGACGCTGCCGTCGAGGCCGCGGGGGAGCGCGCGGCCCGGGCGCCCATCCGCATCGACGTCGACGACGACGGCTTCGCGGTCGACGACGCCGGGGCGCCTGACGATGCCGAGGAGGAGGGGAGCCGGCCGCGACTGCTGACCGGCGCGCTGCTGGCCGCGCTCGCCCTCGCGATCGTGCTCGCCGTCGCGGTCGGCGTCGTGCTCGTCATCGCGCTCACCTCCGTCGAGGTCCGCGCCGCCGGCCTTGCCTAGACTCCACGGCAGACCACCGTCGAGAGGAGCCCCCGTGCCCGCCATGGCCGTCACCGCGATCGGCGCGGACCGTCCAGGAATCATCGCGCGGGTGACCGGCGTGCTCTACGAGCACGGCGGCAACCTCACCGACTCGTCGATGACGATCCTCGGTGGGCACTTCGCGATCATGCTCCTCGTCGACGTCGACGAGGACCCCGCCGAGCTCGAGCGCGCCCTCGCCGAGGAGACCGCCGACCTCGGCCTCTTCGTGCGCGTGAGCGAGGTCGGCGAGGGGCGCCTCGGCGGCACGCCCGCCGACCACGTCGTGAGCATCTACGGCACCGACCGACCCGGCATCGTCCACAAGGCCGCGAGCACCCTCGCCGATGCCGGCGTCAACGTCACCGACCTCACCACCCAGGTCCTCGGCGGGGAGGAGCCGGTCTACGCCTGCGTCATGGAGGTCGACCTCGCCGGCACCGACCCGACGGCGATCGCCGCGGCGATCAAGGAGCGCGTGGGCGGCGTCGAGGTGAGCATCCACCCGCTCGACATCGAGACGCTGTAGATGCCCGAGCGCGACGTCGTCACCGTCCCCCACCCGGTGCTGAAGGCGAGGGCGGCGCCCAGCGGTGGACCCGACCCGGCCCTCGCCGCCGACCTCGTCGACACGATGGCCGTCTCACCCGGCTGCGTCGGCCTCGCCGCCCCCCAGCTCGGGATCTCCCGGCGGGCGTTCTGCCTCGACGTCTCGGCCCATCCCAAGGCCAAGGACGCCAACCACGGGCTCATCGTGCTCTTCGACCCCGAGCTGTTGCTGTCCGAGGGCGGCGAGGTCGCCCGCGAGGGCTGCATGAGCGTGCCCGACTTCACCGCCGACGTGCGCCGGGCGCTGAGCGTCCTCGTGCGCGGCACCGACCCCGACGGCGCCGAGCGGGTCATCGAGGCCGAGGGCTTCGAGGCCCGCGCCCTGCAGCACGAGCTCGACCACCTCGAGGGGCTGCTCATCCTCGACCGGGTCGCCTCGGCGCGCACCGACGTCTTCCGCCGCAAGGTCTACAAGCCCAAGCCGCGCTCCTGAGCCGGAAGGACCCCACCGGCCACGGCCGCCGCCGCGCGGCGCGACGGACGCCTGCGCGGGGTGGACCCCCCGCACCCCCAGAAGTTACCCTTCAGTAACAACGCAGGCGGCAAGGGACCGCGCATGGCCACGCTCGACATCGTCCGACTCACCGCAGGCCTCGCCATCCTCGGCGGTGGCCTCTTCCTCGCGCTGCGGCGCGTGGTCTTCCTCGCGCGGCTGCTCTTCGTCGCCCAGCGCATGCCCGAGCGCATGGGCCACTGGGGGCAGAAGGTCCGCTACCTCCTGCGCCACGTCCTCGGCCAGGAGAAGATCCTGCGCTGGTCCGGCTCGGGCTTCCTCCACGCGCTCATCTTCTGGGGCTTCATCGTCCTGCAGACCCACACGCTCGAGGCGGTCGGCGAGATCTTCGACCCCGAGTTCCACATCCCCGGCTTCCCCCCCGGCGCGCTGCGCACCGAGGCGCTCGGCTTCGCCCAGGACCTCTTCACCATCATCGTCCTCGCCACCGTCGTCGGCTTCGCCGCGATCCGACTCGCGCAGGCGCCCTCACGACGGGGCCGGTCCTCGCGCTTCGCCGGCTCGAACCTCGACGAGGGCTGGTACGTCCTGCTCGCGGAGTTCGTCCTGCTCTACACCGCACTCGTGCTGCGCGGCGCGCGGGCGGCGAAGGAGACCCTGCCCTACCCCGACGGCGCCTTCGCCTCCTCCTGGCTCGGCGGGTTCATGGGCGGCATCGACGAGGCCGGGCTCGAGCTCGTCGCCACGGCGTTCCTGCTCGCCCACGTCGCGGTGTTCGTGGGGTTCTTCCTCTTCACCGTCCACTCCAAGCACCTCCACGTGCTGTCGATCCCCTTCAGCGTCGCCTTCAGCCGCTTCCCCAAGGGCCT
>SLNF01000170.1 GCA_007133145.1 Nitriliruptorales bacterium | reverse complement strand
GCGATGCCGCGCCGCGACAGCGGCGTGCGGGCCCCCGACGCGTGACGGTGGGCGTGGGCCGCCTCGCCCCCCCGCCTTGACCACGGCCTGCCGACGGGCGGGCCCGCGCCGTGACGCCGCCGCAGCATCCCCGCGCCGACGGCGAGGAGCAGGGCGCCGGCGGCGAAGGTGAGGAGACCTCCCGCCGCGGCACCGAGGTGGGGCGACCAGGGCAGCGCGACGAGCGTGGCTGCGAGCAGGAGGGTCGTCGCGACGTGCACCCCCGCGACGACGGCGCCGAGCGCGAGCGCATGGCGCGGCCCGCCCCCACCCCCGGCGACGTAGGCGCCGGCGGCGACCTTCGCGTGCCCGGGCGCGAGCGCGTGGGCCGCGCCGATCGCGACCGCGGCCCCGACCGCCACGAGGGCGGCCATGCCGCCGAGGTCGAGGTCGGCGAGGTCGACGAGGCGGTGCTCGATCCAGGAGCCGCCGGGGGGCGACCACGCCGCGAGCGCCTCGAGGCCGCTGCGCGCCTGCCCCTCGACGAGGTCGATCGCATGGACGGGCGCGGCGTCGGTGAAGACGGCGACGACCTCGGGGGCGTCCCTGCCGACGAGGCCGACGGTGCGGTAGCCGGGCTCGAGATCGTGCAGCAACGCGACCTCGACGTCGACGACGGCGACCGGCTCCGGGCAGACGAAGATCGCGGTCACGCCGTCGGCGAAGACGTCCTCGGCGACCTCGGTGCGCTGGGCGCAGGTCCGGCCGTCCTGGCGCACGGCCAGCCCGGCCTCGAGGGCGGCGGCCAGGCGCGGCTCAGCGCTCACAGCGCGACGCTCGGCGTCATCGAGCGGGTCGGGGCCGACCGACCACAGGAAGGCCGCGCTCGTGCCCTCCTCGACGATGCCGAGGTCCTCGGCGATCGCCGCAACGTCGTCCTCGGGGGCCGTCCAGGCCACGGTCACCCTCGACCCGTCGGCCTCGAGCAGGGCGGTAGGAGGCGGGCCCGGGCCGAAGGGATGAGCGAGCGCGATCCGGGGGGCGTGGGTGACGAGGAGGAGGGCGAGCAGCACCAAGAGCACGGCTGCGGCCCCGAGGCGCACCGCCCCCCACCGGTCCGCACGCGCGGGTCGACCCCTGGGGCGCGCGCGCGGCAGCATGCCGTGAGTGTGCCCGCCACGGGATCACCGCGCCGAGGCGGCCCCCGGGCCTGGTCGGCTCAGAGCCCCCAGCGGTGGCGGTGCCAGCGCCAGGCGGACGCGACGATCCCGTCGAGGTCGGTCCACGCCGGCTGCCAGCCGAGCAGGCTCGCGGCGCGCTGGCGGGAGGCCACGAGCGTCGCGGGGTCACCGGCGCGACGGGAAGCGTCGACGACGGGCACCGTGCGACCGGTCACCCGCTCGGCCGCGGCGATGACCTCGCGCACCGTGAAGCCGGTCTCGCTGCCGAGGTTGCAGACGACCTCGCGCTCGTCGTCGAGGGCGTGCAGCGCGGCGACGTGGGCGCTCGCGAGGTCAGCCACGTGGACGTAGTCGCGCACGCAGGTGCCGTCACGGGTGGGGTAGTCGGTGCCGAAGACGTCGATGCGCTCGCGCCGACCGGCGGCGGCGGCGAGCACGAGCGGGATGAGGTGGGTCTCGGGCTCGTGGTCCTCGCCCCGCTCGGGTGTCGCCCCGCAGGCGTTGAAGTAGCGCAGCGCCGCGTAGCGCAACCCCCGCAGCTCGGCGAGCCACGGCAGGGCGCGCTCGACGGCGAGCTTCGAGGCCCCGTAGGCGTTCGTCGGCTCGGTCGGGGCGTCCTCGGTGATCGGGACCCCGCGGGGCTCGCCGTAGACCGCGGCGGTGGAGGACAGCACGAAGCGGTCGACCCCCGCGAGGAGGAGCCACTCGAGCAGGCGCAGCGTCGCGCCGGTGTTCACGGCGAAGAAGCGCTCGGGGACCTTCATCGACTCACCGGCCTCGATGAGCGCGGCGAAGTGCAGACAGGCGTCGACACCGCCGGACAACGCCTTGGCGACCGCCCCGGCGTCGTCGGTCGCGCCCTCGACGAACGTCGCGCCTTCGGGGACGAGCTCGCGGTGCCCGCGGCTGAGGTCGTCGAGGACGACGACGTCGTGGCCGTCGGCCAGCAGCGCTGCGGCGGTGACCGAGCCGATGAACCCCGCACCGCCGGTCACGAGCACGCGCATCAACGGTCTGCCCCTGTCGCGTCGAGGACCACCTGAGCGCCGGCGGCGGCGTGGCAGAGGTAGACCGTCGGCTGCGCCCCGGTCGCCGTCGCGTAGCCTCGCACGACCCCGGCGGTGATCGCCTCGGCGGCGTCGGCTTCGACGAGCGCGACGGCGCAGCCGCCGAAGCCCGCCCCGGTCAGCCGCGCGCCGTGGCAGCCCTCCTGGGACGCCGCCGCAGCGACGATCGCGTCGAGCTCGGGCGTGGAGACCTCGTAGTCGTCGCGCAGGCTCGCGTGGCTCGCGGCCATGAGGGCCCCGACCCGCGCGGCGTCACCGTCGGTGAGCGCCACGGCGGCCTCGAGCACACGGGCGTTCTCGCCGACGACGTGACGCGCCCGACGGGCCGGTGCGCCGCTGAGCCCGGCGGCGTCGAGGGCGGCGGCGTCGGCGTCGCGCAGGACCTCGACGCCGAGCGCCGCGGAGGCCTCGTCGCACTCCGCGCGGCGGGTGTTGTAGGCGCTCGAGGCGAGCTCACGCCGCGTCCCGGTGTCGAGGACGAGCACCGCGAGGCCGTCGGGCAGGCGCACGGGGACGACCTCGAGCGAGCGGCAGTCGATGCGCAGAGCCGCGCCGTCGACACCGGCGGCGACGGTGAGCTGGTCCATGATGCCGCAGCTCATCCCCACCCAGTCGTTCTCGGCACGCTGGGCCAGCCGCGCGAGCTGCCCGGCCTCGGGCGGCGCGACCCCGGCCGCGGCGGTGGCCGTGAGGGCGACCGCGAGCTCGAGGGCGGCCGAGGACGACAGCCCCGCGCCGACCGGCACGTCGCTGGCGAGCGCGCCCACCCAGCCGGCGGGCGGCACGCCCTCCTCCGACAGGGC
>SLNF01000239.1 GCA_007133145.1 Nitriliruptorales bacterium | reverse complement strand
CTCCTCCTCCCCCTCACACTCACGCGATTGGCGACGCACGACGCTTGCACCGCGCCAATCCGCCAATCCCCTGAAGGCACCACCAGCCCAACCTCGCGATCGGCGACGCACGACGCCTGCACCGCGCCAATCCGCCAATCCCGCACGGGCCCGGCTCACGGCCGCCGGCCTCGCCCCCGGCGAGCGGGTTCAGAGCCTGCGTCGGCGTGGTCCCCGCCCTCGGCGCGGCGGCCAGCGAGGATCCGCCGCAGGTGCGCCTCGAGGTCATGCACCCTCTCCTCGAGGTCGCGCTCGCCGATGCGCTCCACCACCCAGCCCGATGCCCTGGCCTCGCGGTCGCGCCAGGCGTCGTCGTGCTGGTCGGCCGGGCCACCGTGGAAGCGGACGCTGTCGACCTCGAGCGCGACGCGCTCCGGCAGGAAGACGATGTCGAACCGGACGACGCGGCCGGAGGCGAGGCGCGTCTCATGAGTGCCCGGCTCGGGGCGGAGCCCCCGCGTGGCGAGCCATCGACGCACCCTGCGCTCGAGACCGGAGTCGGTCGGCCCGTCGCGGTCGAGCCTCGTGAGCACCCGTCGCAGCCCCCGCACGCCGGGGATGCCGGCACGATCGGCGACGTAGGCGTGCAACGCGTCGATCGTGACGTGACGACCCTGCACCGCGCGGGCGGCGAGTTCCTCGAGCTCGGCGACACCGGCGACCTTGGCGACGTCGAGGAGCGTCCGTGGCACCGCGGTGACGGGGACGGCGTCGACGACCGCGTGGTCCGCGGCGGTCAGGGCGACGCGCATCGCCCTGACCCCGGCGAGCTCCGGCCGCGCCCCACCGCCGGGCACGACGAGCCGGATCGGCCAGTCCCTGCCGTTGGTCAATCCCCAGCAGTGCGCCGCGCCGCGGCCGGCGACGAGGGCGGCCGGACCCGCCGCGCTCACGGCCGCGAGGCAGCGGGAGGCGTAGGTGATCTGCCCGCTGAGCCCGACCACGCCTGGCTGCAGCGCGAGCCCACCCGAGGCCAGCACCCGGCTGCGCAGGCTGCGCCACGTCACCCCGAGCGCCTCGGCGTCGGCGATCGTCAGCACGCCGTGCCGGCGGCTGGCCCGCAGGTTCGCTCGACGCCACAACAACGAGTCCATCGGCCCGACGATGCCCCGACGTGGCAACCCCGAGCGGGGATCGCCCAACGGGCGCTGTGGACGGGCGCCTCGACCTGCGACCGCGAGGGCGGGGGCAGGGAGGGGCCGGCCGCCGGGTTGTGGGGCGGCACACGCGGCGAGTGGCGACTCCACGCACCCACACGACGCCGATCCGCCACTCGGCGCCGGAGGCGCGGCGGGCGCGCGTCTTGCGCGCCGGAGGCGCGGCGGGCGTGCGTCTTGCGCGCCGCCCGCGCGGCTCGGCGCGTCCCGGCGGTGCTAGGCGACGGCCTCGAGGACGGTGTCGGGGGTGTCGAAGTTCGCGTAGACGTTCTGCACGTCGTCGCAGTCCTCGAGCGCGTCGATGAGCCGCAGCACCTGCTTGGCGCGGCCCTCGTCCTCGACGGGCACGTTGACGCTTGGCAGCATCGTGACCTCGGAGGACTGCACGGGCACGCCGGCGGCCTCGAGGGCCTGGCGGACCTGCTGGAGGTCCGAGGGGTCCGCCTTGACGGTGATCGTGTCGCCGTCGACCTCGACGTCCTCGATGCCGGCGTCGATCGCCGCGGCGAGCACGTCGTCCTCACTGGCCTCGTCCGCCGAGACGAGGATGACCCCGGTACGGGTGAACAGGTAGCCGACCGCGCCGGCCTCGGCCAGCGAGCCGCCTTGCTTGTTGAACGCGCTGCGCACGTCGTTGGCGGCGCGGTTGCGGTTGTCGGTGAGGCACTCGACGTAGACGGCGACCCCGCCGGGGGCGTAGCCCTCGTAGAAGACCTGCTCGTACTCGACCGCGCCGGACTCCTTGCCGGCCGCGCGCTTGAGCGCGCGGTCGATGTTGTCCTTGGGCACGGAGTTGTCGCGCGCCTTCTGGATCGCCGCCGCAAGCGTCGGGTTGGCGTCGGGATCCGGGCCGCCCTGCTTGGCCGCAGCCTCGATCGCGCGGATGAGGCGGGCGAAGAGCTTGCCGCGCTTGGCGTCGAGCGCGCCCTTCTTGCGCTTGATCGTTGACCACTTGCTGTGACCGGACACGACCCCTCCTACAGACGGCTGCGCTCGCGCACGGCGGCCGCGAAGAGGCGGTGCAGCCCGGCCTCGCCGGCGAGCTCGGGGTGGAACGCCGAAGCCAGCAGCGGCCCCTGACGCGCGACGACGACTCTAGCACCGAGCGGGGTGTCGACCCTGGCGAGAACCTCGACGCCAGGACCGACCTCCTCGATCCACGGCGCACGAATGAAGACCGCGTGCATCCTCCCCTCGACGCCCTCCACGGCGAGCTCGGTCTCGAAGCTCGCGACCTGCCGCCCGAAGGCGTTGCGGCGCACGACGGTGTCCATCCCACCGAGCAGCGGTTGGGGGCTGGGACGGCCGTCGTGGGTCAGCGCCTCACGGGCGAGGAGGATCGCGCCCGCGCAGGTGCCGAGGACGGGCAGGCCCTCGGCGATGCGCTCGCGCAGTGGCGCGGTGAGGCCCTGGAGGTCGAGCAGCTTGCCGATGGTCGTCGACTCGCCGCCCGGCAGGACGAGGCCGTCGAGCCCCTCGAGGTCGGTGACGGTGCGCACCGGGCGGCCCGCCGCCCCGGCCTCGGCGAGCAGCCGGAGGTGCTCGAGCACGTCACCCTGCAGCGCGAGGACCCCGATGCGCGGACCCTCGGCAGGGCGTTGCCCGGCGCGGGGGCCGCGGTCGTCGAGCAGGCCCTCGCCGGGTACGCGGGATCGTGGCCTCGTCATCTCCGCGCAAGCGTAGCGACCCTGCCCCGGGTGATCGCGGCAGCGCTGGCCGTCGACGCTCGCGACGGTCCCGCGCCTCAGGCGCCGTCGTCGCCTCCGCGCGTGGACGGACCGGCGTGTGGCGGCGGACCGGCGCCGTCGTCGCCTCCGCGCGTGGACGGACCGGCGTGTGGCGGCGGACCG
>SLNF01000193.1 GCA_007133145.1 Nitriliruptorales bacterium | reverse complement strand
GCTGGGCCGCAAGGCGCTCGAGCATCCGGGCGACGTCCGCGCCACGGCCGAAGAAGACCGGCGCGTCGTCCTCCGTGAAGCTGCGCAGCCCCCGGTACGGACCGCCGCCGTTGGCGACCTCGGATGCCTCCCTCGTCGACCGCGGTGTGGGAGCGACCGCGACCGGTCGGTGCTCCTCGCGCAGCAGGTCGAGGTGCAACGCCTGCGTCGGCAGCGCCGGATCGACCCCGAGCTCCTCGGCCAGACGCCGGCGGCAGCGCTCGTAGGCACGCAGCGCCGCGGAGGGGTTGCCGGCGGCACGATGGGCCCGCATGAGCAGGCGGTAGGCGGACTCGCGGAAGGGGTCAACGGTGGTGGCCCGCTCCGCGGCGGCAACGGCGTGGTCGGGTTCGCCGAGGGCCAGCCGCGCGGCTGCGAGTGCCTCGAGGCATCGGACCGTCGCGTGGGTGAGCGTCGCGCGTTGGGCGTCGAGCCAGGGCGCGTCGACGCCCGGCAGCAACGGGCGCTCGAGCACGGCGCGCCCGCGGGCCGCGTGCCCGGCGGCAAGCGCGACGTCGCCCTTGCGCAGCGCGGCGTCGGCGTCGTCGACGTCGTGGAGTGCCTGCTCGACGTCGACGACGGTGTCCGCCGGCAGGTGCGCCCGGTAGGTCCCCGGGCCAGCCCGGACGACCGTCTCACGGTCCCCGAGGCCGGTGGCGACGAACACCCCGCGGACCCGGCTGACGAGTCCCCGCAGAGCCGTCTCCCAGGTCCTGGGCCGCTCCCCACTCCACAGGTTGGTCGCGAGCTCCTCCCGGGCGACGGCCCGGTCGCGCTCGCACACGAGCATGGCCAGGACGAGACGTACCTGCGCGCCAGCGAGCTCGCGCTCGTCGACCTCGTGCCCGTTGTGGGCGACGACGATGCGCCCGGCAAGTGCGATGCGCGCGGTCATGCTCCCCCTCGGTCCCGAGTGTGGAACGCAGGCATCGTCGAGACAAGGGGCTCCTGACCGCCGTTGTCAGCGGCACGCGGTGCTCGGCGATGCACCGTCGGCGCCGTGGCCCGCCCTCGGGTCCGCGAGCGCCGCGCTTACGCCGCGCTTACGCCGGCGAGGTGCCCTATGCGGCGAGGCATCGGCGAGGGCCGGCTCGCCCCGGCGACGACGATGCCGCCCGGTGCCCGCGACACCGGGCCCTCTCGAGGGGGTGGTGACGTTGCTGCCGCGAGACCAGTCGTCCGGGGACCCGTGTGCCGAGACCGCGACGGTCGCCTCCGCGCAAGGGTGCCCTTCCCGTGAGGACCGCCGACGGAGGGAGGCGTTCACGCGGCTCGTTGGTCCCCATCTGCCATGGCTGCGGGGGCTCGCACGCCGCGCTGGCAGGGACGCGGCCGACGACCTCCTCCAGGAGTGCCTCGTCAAGGCCTACCGGGGCTTCGATCAGCTCCGGGACCCCCAGGCGGCCGGTGCCTGGCTGCAGCAGATCCTGCTCAACCTCGCGCGTGACCGGGCGCGGCGACGTGGGCGGTCCGCCGAGGAGGTGCCGCTCGACGACCTCGACGGACCGACGTTCGTGCGGCTGGCCGCCTCCTCGGGCACCGAGGTCGTCGACGGCGACGGGCTCCACCTCGACGCCTGGCCTGACGTGAGCGTCGCCGACGTATGGGCGGTGCTCGACGAGCTCGCCGAGCACCACCGCAGTGCGCTCGTGCTCGTCCACATGTATGGCGTACCGACGAGCGAGGTCGCGCGCGCGCTCGACCTGCCACTCAACACCCTGCTCTCGCGGTTGCATCGCGGGCGCAAGCGCTTCGCCGAGGCCTTGTGGGACTACGGGAGGCGTCACGGCCGGCTGCCGGGCTCCGTCGCCGGCTAGGCGACGGCCAAGCGGCCTCGTTGCGCGGGACTGGGGCGGGGCAGGCCCACCCCCCGGGAACGGCACGGGCACCTGTTCGGCGGGCCACGTGTCGAGGTGCAACGCGAGGCCTCCGACGACGTTGCACAGCCCCTCGAGGGGGACGTCGAGCCCGACGCCGCCAGCGGGACGGTTGCGGTCCGCGAGGTGGTCGGGCGCCCCGGCCCGCAGCGACCTCGTCGACGCGGGGCGCTCAGGCTACGGCCTCGCGGGCGGCAGGAATCCGCTCCCCCCTCCGGCGGTCGGCGCCACGGCGGCGAGCGCCCACCGCAACGAGCGCCTGCGCTCCAGCCTCCCCGCGGCACCGGTGGGAGGCCACGACGCCACGGCAGGAGACGAGAGAGGCCAGCGGCCCCCCTGGCAATTCGGGGCGAAGGGTTCTGCGCCCGGCCCGCGAAGCGACCCCCACGAGAGGAGGCGGCGCACCCCTGTCCTCGAGTCGACCAATGGTCATGGTCGACCAGCGGGCCCGGGCGTACGTTCAATCCGACACCGTGCCTCGGTCCAGGGCGCTCACGCCCGGCCAGCCGTGGCGAGGGGAGCGCGACGATGAGGGTTGCCGCCGTGGCGCTGCTCGTGCTGGTGCTGGCTGCGGGCTGCAGCGTGGACCTGCCCTGGGGCGAGACCGACGAGGCCCCGCGCGTGGTCCGCGACGAGGGTGGGGACCGCGTCGACGAGGAGCCGGAGCTCGTCGACGAGCAGGCGGCGGAGGACCCACCCGCTGTGCCCGAAGCGGACGGGAGGCCCGACGATCCCCTCGCGTTCGGCGAGACGGCGCTGATCGCCGACTGGGAGGTCACCGTCACCGGCTTCGACGTGGATGCCACCGACGCCGTGCTCGCCGAGGACGAGACGAACGAACCGCCGGGTCTGGACCGCTACGTCCTCGTCTGGGTCAACGCCACCTACCGCGGGACGGGTGAGCGCAGCGCGTACCGCGACCTCATCGCCGGCGTCGTCGAGGAGGAGGACGCACCGATGGCCTTCACCGACGTGGGGTGCACCGCGATCACCCCCAGCGACCTGTTCCTCGAGCCCGACGCCGCAGCGGGCGAGACGGTGTCGGGGTCGCTGTGCATCGACACGTACCCGAGCGTGGTCGAGGGCGGCTTCGGGCTCTTCCTCACCTCCACCGACCCGGAGGACCGACCG
>SLNF01000185.1 GCA_007133145.1 Nitriliruptorales bacterium | reverse complement strand
GTCATGGCCCCGCTGAGCGTCGGCAGGAAGACCAGACCCTCGGCCCCGGGGGCGGTCGCGGCGGCGCCGGGGGTCATGTCCTCGTAGCCGAGGTTGGCGATGTGGTCGGAGAACCAGCGGACGCTGCCCCCGGAAACGAACCCCGGGTTCTCGATGAGCCAGAGCCGCTCATCTGCGTGGGCGTGGGTCTCGACGAGCTTCGTCTCGTCGAACACGGGCTCGGTCGCGGCGACGGCGACTGGCTCGGCGGTGCCGGTGATGTCGCAGACGAGTTGTGCGCGGACGAGGCCTGCGCCGAGGCAGGCCCCGTGCTCGTCACCGCACCCGACGACGACGCGCGTGCCCTCGGCGAGCCCGATCTCGGCGGCCGCGGGACCGGTGACCGTGCCGGCGAGCTCCCTGGCCGGCGCGACCCGGCCCAGGAGGCCTCGGTCGATGCCGGTGACCTGGAGCATGCGAGGTGACCAGTCCTGCTCGCGCACGTCGTAGACCATCGTCGAGGAGGCGTTGGAGTAGTCGACGACCGCCTCGCCGGTGAGTCGGTGGACCATGTAGCTGCCGGGCAGCAGGAGCGCCTGGGCCTGCTCGATCACGTCCGGCTCGTGCTCCTGCAGCCAGAGGATCTTCGGGGCGACGTGGGAGGAGTCGAGGTTGAGGCCGGTGAGCTCGAAGATCTCGGACTCGTCGATCCGTGCGCCGAGAGCCGCGGTCTCGGCCTCAGCGCGGCGGTCGAGCCACAGGATGGCCGGGCGCAGCGCCCGCCCGTCGGAGCCGACGGCGACCACCCCGTCGACCTGACTGGCGAAGCCGAGGCTGCTGATCTCGGTCGCGTCGATGCCGGCGGTTCCCAGGAGCTCGCGCACGGTCTCCCCGAGCGCGGTCATCCAGTCCTCGGCGTTCTGCTCGGCCCAACCGGAGTGGGGGTAGGCGACGTCGTAGGACCGTGTCGCCTGCGCCACGCTCGTTCCCGAGGGATCGAGGAGGATCGCCTTCAAGCTCTGGGTTCCGACGTCACAGCCGATCACGTACGCCATGGCTCGCTCCCTTCCTCTCGCTCGTCGCGGTCGCCGTTCGCGCCTGCCCCCAGCGGCGGCTGCCCTCGCCCGGTCGCCGGCGAGCGCGCGTCGTGGTGGCGTTCGTCTAAAGGACGCGCTCGACGAACGCTTGCCAGTGCTCTCTGATGCTCTCGCGCTCGGAGGTGGGGAGCCGGGGGTGGAAGGTGGCGTCGTGCTCGACCGATCCGGCCTCCGGCGGGACGATCCCAAGGGCGTGGGCGGTCAGCAGGGCGATGCCGACTCCGGTCGCCTCCTCGCTGGACCGTGAGATCGTCGCGCCGGTCAGGTCGGCGAGGGCCTGCGCGATGCTGTCGTTCTGACTCATCCCCCCGTCGAGCAGGATGGTGTCGGGTTCGACGGCCGAGGCGATGCTGTCGATCGCATCGGCGATGAGGTGGACCGTGCCGACGATGCAGGCGTCGACGATCTGACCGGGCGTCGTACCGCTATCCATGCCCTCGAACACCGCGGTGGCGTCCGGCGCCCAGTAGGGCGTCCCGAGCCCGGCGATCGCCGGCAGCGCACGCATCGCTCGGTCTCGAAGGGCGGCCTCGTCGAGCTCGGGCCACGCGTCGTGCGCGAGCAGTCCGAGGCTGCGTAGCCAGGACACGACCGCCCCCGCGTTCGGGAGAAACCCTTCGAGCGCGTAGGCGGTCTCGCGGTCCTGCGGCGCCCAGGCGCAAGTCGCCACGAGCCCGGCGAAGGCCTCGGGCGCGACGGCGCCTGCGTTGGCCCAGAGGAACGCCCCGGTGCCCATCGTGATCTTCGTCTGACCGCTCCGGCGGCCGCCATGGCCGTACAACGCGGCTTGCTGGTCGCCCAACGCCCCGATGATCGGAGCCCCACCTACCGCGAGGCCCTCGGCCACACGTGCGCCCAGGGCGTCCGATGGCCGTATCGCCGGCAGCGCCGCAGGAGGGATGGCGAACATCGCCGCAAGTTCGGGGTCCCACTGCTGGGTGGCGAGATCCATGAGGCCCCAGCGGCTCGCGAACGACGGCTCGGTGACGTGCTCTGCCCGACCGCTGAGCCGGTGCACCACCCAGGAGGCGACGTCACCGAGCGCGAGACGGTCGAGACGGGCCAGCGCCGCGACGTCCTCGTTGCCGCCGTCGAGCATCCAGCGGATCTTCGGAGCAGACCAGGTCGGGGCGATCGGCAGTCCCGTCCGCTCGGTGAAGACCTGCTGCTGCTCGCCCTCCAGGGCGTCAACGACGTCGGTGGCGCCCGGCCGTTGGTCACGCCAGCTGATCGCCGGCGCAGCCGGCTCGCCGGTCTCGCGGTCCCAGGCCACGATCGTCTCGGTCTGCCCGGTGACGCCGATGCCGGCGAGGTCGCTCCACGCCAGACCCGCCGAGTCCAGCGCAGCCTCTGCGCTCTCACGGCACGTCTCGAAGAGCTCCTCGGCGTCGTGCTCGACGCTGCGCTCAGCCGGGAACTGGCTCTCGACCGGCTGGCTCGCAGAGCCGACGGTGCTCAGCACGCCGTCTGGGCTGACGTCGAACACGAAGGCGCGTGAGGAGCCGCTACCTTGATCGATCGCCATGACGTAGGGCATGAGTGCCTCCAGTCACCCTGGCTCCGCACGGTTCCACGTGGGCGTCGACCGCGCCAGCCGTGCTCACGGCCTAGCTCGCGTAGGTGTGGAGTCTGGCAGCAGCCGAACGGTCAGTCCAGGGTGATGCTCTACGCGTCTTCGCACGGATCACCCGGGACGGACAGCGAAGTCGGGGCCACCTGTAGGTCGAGCCGGCCGTTGACCGGGCTGGTTGGCGTGGAGGCGCTGGCCAGCGCTGTGTCAGCGGGCGGGGCGGGTTCCGGGGTGACGCGCACGGGATGGATGAGGATCCGGGTTGTCTGAAGGCTCGGGATCCGAGGGGTCACGTCACCGTGCGCGTCGCCACGGCACCGGGCGTGCGGCGTGCTCTTGGCGGCGTCAACGTCACCGCTGTCGAGTGCGCCTCCCGCCGGGTCATCGTCGACCTGGCGCCGCCGTCGGCTGCTCTTCGGTCACTGCGGCT
>SLNF01000139.1 GCA_007133145.1 Nitriliruptorales bacterium | reverse complement strand
TGAAGTACTTCCTGCTCGGCGCGTTCAGCTCGGCGATCCTGCTCTACGGCATCGCGCTGTCCTACGGCATCGCCGGCACGACGAACATCCCCGCGGTCGGCGCCGCGGTCGCCGCCGCCGAGACCCCCGCCGCGCTCGCGGTCATCGCGATGGCGCTGCTCATCGTCGGCTTCGCCTTCAAGACCGCGCTCGTGCCCTTCCACATGTGGACGCCCGACGTCTACCAGGGCGCGCCGACGCCGGTCACCGGCTTCATGGCCGCCGCGACGAAGGCCGCGGCCTTCGCGGCGTTCCTGCGCATCTTCGTCGGCGCGATGAGCGCCTCGCAGTGGTCGTGGATCCCCGCGCTGTGGACGCTCGCGGCGATCACGATGCTCGTCGGCGCGGTCCTCGCCGTCGTCCAGGACGACCTCAAGCGCATGCTCGGCTACTCCGCGGTCGCCCACGCCGGCTACGCCGCGGTCGGGCTCATCGCCGCGACGCGTGAGGGCGTGAGCGGCACGCTGTTCTACCTCCTCGTCTACGCGGTGATGTCGGTCGGCGCCTTCGGGGTCCTGAGCATGCTCGAGCGCCGACAGCGTCGGGCGGTGTCGATCGCCGACCTCGCCGGCTTCGGCAAGCGCTTCCCCGTGCCCGCCGGGATGCTCAGCCTCTTCCTGCTCTCCCTCGCGGGGATCCCCGGCACGGCGGGCTTCATGGGCAAGCTCGCGGTGTTTCGCGCCGGGGTCTTCGCCGGGCAGTGGGTGCTCGTCGTCATCGCCGTCCTGTCGAGCATGATCGCGGCGTTCTTCTACATCCGCGTCATCCGCGCGATGTTCATGGACGACGAGCCCGCCGACCTCGAGACCGTCGAGCTCGAGCCCACCCCGGGCCTGTCGGCGGGGCTCGCCGCCTCCGCCGCGATCATCGTCGTGCTCGGTGTCTGGCCGACCGTCGTCGTCGACCTCGCCGAACAGGCGGCAGCCTTCGCCGGCTGACGGCACTCTGGGGGACGGCGAGGGGCCGTCAGCACCATCGAGGAGGAGGGGCTGGAGGCACGCATGGGCATCTCGCAGGCGGCCATCGACGACCTCGCCCGGCGCGGGGCCGAGCAGGGCGTCGACCTGTCCCCGGGGCTGCGGCTCATCGAGGCACGGCTGCGCGAGCTCGTCGCCGCCGACCTGCCGCTCGTCGAGGCGACGTCGCGCTACCTCATCGACGCCGGCGGCAAGCGCTTCCGCCCGATGCTCGTCCTGCTCGCCGGGCTGCTCGGCGACGCCGACCCCACCGACCGCGACCTCGTCGACGCCGGTGCGATCGTCGAGCTCGTCCACCTCTCCACGCTCTACCACGACGACGTCATCGACACCGCCGAGGTGCGGCGCGGCGCCCCGGCCGCGCACGTGAAGTGGTCGAACACCACCGCGATCCTCACGGGCGACTTCCTCCTCGCCCGGGCCTCCGAGCTCTCCGCCGAGCTCGGCGTCGAGGTCACCCGCATCATGTCCCGCACGATCGCCGACCTCGCCGCCGGGCAGATCCGCGAGGTGCAGGGCTCGGCGGAGGCCAGCGCGCACGGCATGGCGCCGGTGTCCGCCGACCGGGACCACTACCTCACGGTGATCTCGGAGAAGACCGCCTCGCTCATCGCGAGCTCCTGCCGTCTCGGCGCGCTGCTGTCGGGCCAGGACACCGCGGCGATCGAGACGCTCACGACGTACGGCTGGCGGCTCGGCATGGCCTTCCAGCTCGCCGACGACGTCCTCGACCTCGCGAGCGAGGAGACCGCCTCGGGCAAGGTGCCGGGCACCGACCTGCGCGAGGGCGTCCGGACGATGCCGGTGCTGCTCGCCCTCGAAGCCGAGGGCCCCGACTCCGAGCTCGCCGCGCTGCTCGAGGCGACGACCGGACCCGAGGTCGAGGAGGCCATCACCGAGGCGCTGCCCCTGCTGCGCAGCCACCCGGCGATGGAGCTCGCGCGCGACGCCGCCCGCCTCGAGGCCGCGAAGGCCAAGCGCGCCCTGCGCCCACTCGAGCAGCACCCCCGTCACGGGCCGGTCCTCGAGGGGTTGCGCTACCTCGCCGACTACGCCGTCGAGCGCTTCGCGTGAGGCCCCCGGCCGGGCGGCACGCTTGCCGCCGCAGGTCCGCCGAGCGCGCGGGCGCTCCCGCAGCGAGGCGGTGACGCGGCGGCGGTGCCACGTCGTGGGCAGGGTCGCGTCATCCCCGCGGCGGCAATAATTCGGCAATGGAATTCATTCTCTCTGCATTCCTTGCAGCAGGAAAAAAGTTCTTGATCCACCGCGTGTTCCCTCCGTAACGTGCGAGTAGTGGCCCGCGCACGGCGAGGACGTCCATGGGCACAGAGTCGGGGAGGACGCTCAAGACCGCCCGCGCAGTGCTGCGCGTGTTGAGCCTCCTCGAGCAGGCGCCTGCCGGGCTGTCGGTCGCCGACGTCGCCGACCACCTCGGCCGGAGCACCTCGACCGCCTCGAACCTCCTCAACACCCTCTGCGTCGAGGGCTACGCCGTCCGCGACGACCGCACCGCCTGCTACTACGCGGTCTACCGGCCGGCCCCTGAGCCGGCGACGACCGCGGGCGCCGTCGACCTCGCGGTGCTCGACGAGCTCCACGGGCGCACCGGTGAGCGCACCTACCTCGCCACGGTGGAGGAGGACACCGTCGTCGTGCAGGAGACCCGCGGCCGTCAGGGGCTGCCGACGGTGCCGGGCCTGCGTCCGACGATCCGCGGGGAGGCCCACGCCCTCGCCGTCGGCAAGGCCGTCCTCGCGCACCAGGGCGCCAACGCCGCACGGGCCTACCACGACGCCCACGGCCTGCAGGCCTTCACCGCCCGGACGATCACCGACCTCGACGCCCTCGAGCGCGAGCTCGCCGAGGTGCGGATCCGCGGCGCCGCCGGCGACGACGAGGAGTACGCCGAGGGCTTCTCCTGCCTCGCCGCGCCGCTGCACGGCCCCGACGGCGTGCTCGTCGGCGCGCTCGCGCTCTCGCTGCCCGCCCGCCGCTACGCCGACCGTCGCGATCGTCTCATCGCCGAGCTCACGAGCCTCGCGGAGGCGGCGCTGCCCACGGGACCGCCCGCG
>SLNF01000108.1 GCA_007133145.1 Nitriliruptorales bacterium | reverse complement strand
GCGCGGGCGGCGATCGCCTCGGCGAAGCGCTCGACCGAGCCCTCGGCGTAGCGCAGGAAGAGCGACGGCTCGGTGAGCTCGACCTCGAGGACGCGGGGCCGTCCGTCGGCGTCGTCGACGAGGTCGACTCGGGCGTAGAGCAGTCCGGCGGCGTCGAGGGTGTCGAGGGCGGCGTCAGCGACGGCGCGCTCCGTGGCGGTCGGCGCGCGCGCGGCGAGGTCCTCCGGCGCGTGGAGACCGTCGATGACGTCGGCGCCCGGCGGCAGGATCGGACCCTTGGCGACGGCGTGGCTGAAGGCCCCGTCGAGGTAGCACACCGCGGTCTCGCCGCGCTCGTCGACGCTCGCGACGTAGGGCTGGACCATCACCGTGCGCCCCTCGGCGTGCAGCCGCTCGGCGAGGGCCAGGGGGCGCGTGCGCTCGCCGGGCCAGGTGCGCAGCGTGTCGCGCGAGCCCGCCGAGACCGCCGGCTTCACGACCGCCTCGTCGTGCTCGGGCAGGGTGACCTCCTCGCCGGGCTCGAAGAAGGCCGTGTCGACGACGGGCACGCCCGCCGACGCGAGGGTCGCGAGGTAGCGCTTGTCGGTGTTGGCGCGCACGACCTCGACGGGGTTGAGGAGCGTCGTCGCGGCCTCGACGCGCCCGGCCCAGGCGAGGAACGCCTCACGGCGCTCGGCGTAGTCCCACGTCGAGCGCAGCACGACGAGGTCCCACGCCCCCCAGTCGGCGCCGGCGTCGTCCCAGGCCACCGGCGCGGCCTCGACGCCCGTCTCGGCGAGGGCGGCGAGCAGCGCCGGCTCGTCGGGGTCGATGCCCCAGGCGGCGCGGGCGGTGGCGAGCGCCACGCGTGGCGGGATGCTCACGGTGCTCCTCCCTCGAGCGGTGGCGTGGACGCACGGGTGGCGCGCCCCCGCGGTGGCGTGGACGCGGTCGTGCCGGCGCCGGCGGCCGGCAGGGTGCGCCGGCTACGACCGGGGCGTGGCGGTGGCGGTCCCGGCCGGCGCCGCGAGGGCGTAGGCTACGGCCTCGGATCATGCTCGCCGCCGCCATCGCCGTTGCCGGCGCGCTCGTCGCCGGCGCCTTCGCCACCCAACTCGCGCAGCAGTTCGCCGCGCGCCGGCGTCCGCACGCGCTCGCCTGGTCGGCCTCGCTCGGGCTCTACGCCGTCGGGATGGTCGCCCTCGCCGCCGGCTTCGCCGCTGGCTGGAGCCCGGGCTGGTTCGGCCTGTACTGGCTGGCCGGGGCCCTGCTCAACGTCCCGCTGCTCGCCGTCGGCCAACTCCACCTGCTCATGCCCCGCCGTGCGGCGGTGTGGTGGGCCCTCGGCGCGGTCGCGACCGTCGTCGCGGTGGCCGCGGTCGTGCTCACACCAGCCGACCCCGCGGCCCTCGCCGCCGCCGACGCCCGCGGCGGCATCCCCCTCGGCGCGCAGGCCTACGGCGACGGCCTCGCCTGGACGGTGCTACGGCCGCTGACCCTCGGCGGCTCCCTCGTCGTGCTCGTCGGCGCGGTGACGAGCGGGCTGCGCCAGCGCCGCCCGGCGGTCCTGCTCATCGCCGTCGGCGTCGCGATCTCGGCCTCCTCCTCGAGCTTCGTGCGGGCCGGGCAGGACGAGCTCGTCGCCGTCGTCCTCACCCTCGGGGTCAGCGTGATGTACGCGGGCTTCCGGGCCGCGACCAAGGCCGCGCGGCCGCGCACCCGGGCGGCGGCGCGATGAGCCGCGTCGCCACCGTCTACACCCGCCGGGGCTGCGGGCTCTGCGCGCAAGCCGAGGCGCTCGTCGCCCGCCTCGCCGAGGGGCGCGCGGCCGTCGCCGTCATCGACGTCGACGCCGAGCCGGCCCTGGCCGAGCGCTACGGCCCGCGCGTGCCCGTCGTCACCGTCGACGGCGTCGAGGTCGCCGAGGGCGTCGTCGACCCCGTCGTGCTCGCCGAGGCGCTCGGGGCCCACGGCGACTGAAGGGAGCCGGCCGGCTCGGCTTGGTAGGGTCGAACGGCCCGGCGCGGTGCGGGGCCGGTCGCTGAGGCGCGGCGGGCTTCCCGGTACGATGCGTTCCGCGTGGCACGAGCGCGCGGGTCCTGCCGAGCGTCGGTGGGCATGTCGACACCGTCGAGGCACGGCAAGGGGTTGGTGACGTGATCTCCCGCCGGATCCCCGAGGCGAGCGTCGCACGGCTGCCGCTCTACCTGCGGGTGCTCGTCGACCTCGCCGAGGGCGGCGCGCAGACGGTCTCGAGCCATGCGCTGGCCGAGGCCGTGGGCGTCAACCCCGCGAAGGTCCGCAAGGACCTCTCCTACCTCGGCAGCTACGGCACCCGTGGCGTCGGCTACGACGTCGAGTACCTCGTGCGGCAGATCTCCCGCGAGCTCGGGCTCAGCGAGGAGTGGGCCACCTGCATCGTCGGGCTCGGCAACCTCGGGCTCGCGCTCGCCCACTACGGCGGCTTCGTCGAGCGCGGCTTCCACCTCGCCGCCCTCCTCGACGACGATCCCGCGAAGGTCGGCACGACCGTCGCCGACGTCGAGGTCAGCCACGTCGACGAGACCGAGCGCCTCGTGAAGGAGCACGGCATCGCCATCGGCGTCATCGCCGTGCCCGCCACGGCCGCGCAGGAGGTCGCCGACCGGCTCTGCGCCGGCGGTGTCACCTCCATCCTCAACTTCGCGCCGGCCGTCCTCCAGGTGCCCGACGGGGTGTCGCTGCGCAAGGTCGACCTCGCCGTGGAGTTGCAGATCCTCGCCTTCTACGAGCAGCGCCGGGCCGTCGAGGCCGCAGGGCTCGGAGGGGCCGACCTCGCCGGCGTGCTCGATCCCATCCCGCCGCCGTGACGCGCTGGGTGCCCCTGGCCGTCGACCTCGCCGGTCGGCGCGTCGTCTGCGTCGGCGGGGGGCCGGTCGCCGCGGGCAAGCTCGCCTCGCTCGAGGGCAGCGGCGCGGCGGTCACCGTCGTCGCGCCCGACCTCACCCCCGACCTCGCCGCGCGCGTCGCCGAAGGCGAGCTCGCCCACGAGCCGCGCGGCTACGCCGACGGCGACCTCGCCGGTGCCGCGCTCGCGATCGCCGCGACGGCCTCGCCCGGGGTCAAAGAT
>SLNF01000322.1 GCA_007133145.1 Nitriliruptorales bacterium | reverse complement strand
CTGCTCACCCGACCTGCGCTGGGTCCCCGACGCCGGGCGCCCACCGCGAGACGCCTGCGGACCCGGTGCGGCAGCGTAGTGCCTCACCCCGGCGGCCATGGCCGAACGGGACCCGCGCACGGCCGACGAGAACCCCTCGGCCTTGCATATCGACAAACGATGCTTTATCGTTCTTCGATAGCTACGTGGAACCGGGGACCGGCCGCCGACATGGCAGGCCCCGACCGAGGAGGGGTTGACATGGGCGGAGCACGGGACGGGGCCTCGGGCCGGACGGGCTCGGAAGGCCACGACGGGACGAGGGGCGCGGCCGCTGCCGAGCCGGTCGACGCCTCGCGGGGGGCACGCCGGCTCGCCGCGGTCGTGCTCGGCCTCGGGATCCTCCTCGCCGTGGTGGGCCTGGCCCAGCCGGCGCTGCACGTCGCGCTCGACGAGGCCGTCGTGCCGGTCACCGTCGCGGAGCCGGGCGTGGTCCTCGGCGACGAGCCCGAGGGCCTGCCGGCTGACAGCCGCCTCGAGCTCACCGACGAGCGGGCCTTCGAGCTCGTCGTCGCCGGGCTGCCCGGCTGGCAGCGTGCGCTCACCGGCCTGGGGGCCGCGGTCGGTGGCCTGCTCGTGCTCACCGGGGCGTGGCTCGTGCGGTCGATGCTCCTGCTCGTGGCCGCGGGCCGCCCGTTCGATCCGCGCGTGCCGGGCCGGCTCCGCGGGCTCGCGCTCGTCGTCGCCGCCTCGGCCTTGCTGCCCGCCGCGCTCGCGGGGCTTGCCGCGGCGATCGTCGTCGAAGGCCTGGGAGGCCTCGGCGGGACCGACGCGCTCGGCGTCGACCTCTTCGCCCTCGAGGTGCTCCCGCTGCTCGTCGCGGCCCTGCTCGCCGTCGCCGCGCAGGTCGTCGAGTCGGGACGTCGGCTCACCGAGGAGCTCGAGGGGCTGGTCTGATGGCGGCGGTCACGGGTGGGGGCGAGCACGCCGTGCACGCCATCACCTGCCACCTCGACGAGTTGCTCGCCGCCCGGGGGATGACGCTCAAGGAGCTCGCCGAGCGCGTCGGGGTGACGGTCGTCAACCTCTCGGTGCTCAAGAACGACCGGGCCAAGGCCGTGCGGTTCTCGACCCTCTCCGCCCTGTGCGCGGCGCTGGAGTGCCAGCCCGGCGACCTGCTCTCCCACCAGCCAGCCGACGAGGAGCGCGCCGGGCCGACCTGAGCGGGCACGCCACGCCCCCACCCCCCGCCCCCTCGTGGCTGACGAGGCCCCCGGGGGCCGCGAGCTGTGGTCATCACCCGCCGGGTCGGGCCCCCAGCCGCAAGCCCGCCGGCGGGGAGGCCTGCCCGTGCGCGTCGGAGCCCCAACAGACCGGCGTGCCGTCGACCTCCACCCCGCAGGTGTGGGCCTCGCCGGCGCTCACCGCGGTGAGCGTGAGCCCCTCGGGAGCGGAGGCTTGCCCGTGCTCGTCGGAGCCCCAGCAGACCGGCGTGCCGTCGGCCCCGAGTCCGCACGTGTGCGCCTTGCCGGCGCTGATCGCCTGCAACCGCACCTCCGCCGGAGGGGAGGTCTGGCCGTCCCCGCCGTCACCCCAGCAGACCGGGGCACCGTCGACCGTCAGCCCGCAGGCATGCCCGTAGCCGGCGTCGATCGTCGTCAATGGCAGCCGAGCCGGAGGGGAGGACTCTCCGTACTCGTCGAGGCCCCAGCACACCGGGGTGTCGTCGCTGCGCAACCCGCACGCGAACCCTCCACCGGCGCTGACTGCGGTGAGCGTGAGGTCCTCCGGTGGGGAGGTCTGCCCGTCGAGGTCGAGGCCCCAGCACGTTGGCGTGCCGTCCTCCTCGAGCCCGCACGCGAACCCGCCGCCACTTTGGACCAGCGCGAGGGTCAGCCCCTCCGGCGGCGAGGTCTGCCCGTAGTCGGGTGAGCCCCAGCAGATCGGCGTGCCGTCGGCCTGCAGCCCGCAGGTCTGCACGGCGCCGGCGCTGAGCGCGGTGAGCCTCACCCCCTCCGGCGGGGAGGCGATGCCGTGACGGTCGTCACCCCAGCAGACCGGGGTGCCCTCGGCCTCGAGTCCGCAGGTGTGCCCGCCGCCCGCGCTGATCGGGACCCCGGCTGCGCGGGCCGCCTGCGCCGCGACCGAGCCCTGCCCGCCCCCTCCGGCGTCGTCGCTGCCCGACCTCGGCGGCGCGACCGGATCGACGGGCTCCTCACCGAGCCCCGAGACGAACCAGCCCACCAGCGCGCCCACCACCGCCGCGAACAGCAGACCGACCGCGAGCACGTCCCACGGCACCCCACGCAGGCCACCGGCCGAGCCCTGCTGCGACCCGACCGCGGGCTGCGGCGGACCCGGCGCCTGCGCCCCCGCGACCCAGCGCACCGCTTCGGTCCAGCGCTGCCCGTCCCACCACCGCTGCGCGCCGCCCTCCTGCGGGTCCGGATACCACCCTGCCGACGGCGAGCCCATTGCCCGGCCCCTCTGCCGCACCGACCCGACACCGCAACCTAGCCCGGCCCGGAGGCGGCCGTCGAGTGCACCGTTGGCGTTGCCCACCAGCACGTCGCGAACCGGCCGGCTCGCGCGGGCGTTGCGACCCACCCTTATTGCAACTAGATTGCAATAACTCCATGAAGACCTCCTCACCGGCCCCCTCACCGGCCCCCGCCCCGACCTCCGCGGGCACCGAGCCTCCCGACGCGCCGGCGCCACCGGCACCGGCCACGGGCGCCGTCGACGACCTCGACAGGGCGCGTGCCCGGCGGCGCAGCCGGATCTGGGTGGCCTCGCTCAGCGCGGCGCTGCTGGCCACGGTCATCGGCGGGGTCGCGATCGGACCGGTGACGATCGCGCCCGAGGACGTCGTGCGCATCGTCGGGCACCACCTGCTCGGCGCCCCCGAGACGGTGACGTGGTCGGAGGCCCATGAATCGATCGTCTGGCGGCTGCGCGTGCCCCGGGTGCTGCTGGGCGCGGCGGTCGGCGCGGGACTCGCGGTCTGCGGCGTGGCCCTGCAGGCGATGGTGCGCAACGTCCTCGCCGACCCCTACCTGCTGGGGGTGACCTCCGGAGCCTCCACCGGCGCGGCCGCGGCGATCCTCTT
>SLNF01000337.1 GCA_007133145.1 Nitriliruptorales bacterium | reverse complement strand
GCACCGCGCTGTCGGCTGACGGCTCCACGATGTTCGCCAACTGGGGTGCCCCCGATCAGCAGGAGGGGGAGTGGTACGCCTTCGACACCAGCACTCACGAGCTCGTGCACACCGCCGGCAGCGGGGGCGTCGACGTCCACGGGGTGCGCCTGCACCCCGACGGTGGTGAGCTGTGGCAGGTCAACCGCGGCAGCGACGACGGGCGGGTCATCGACCCCGAGACCTTCGAGGTCGTCGCCGAGCTCGACTTCACCGGCGACACCCCCGACATCCTCGACTTCTCCCCGGACGGTGAGCGCGTCTTCGTCAGCCTGCGTGGCCCCGAGCCGCAGAGCGGCGATCCGCACGTCGCGACCGGCTCCACACCTGGTTTCTCGGTGATCGACGTGGCGCGGCGCGAGGTCATCGACATCGTGCAGCCCCGCCCCGACGACGACGCGAGCGACATCCACGGCGTCGCCGTGCGCGCGCTCGACTGAGCTGGTGGTGGAGGAGGGTCCGCCTGGCCAGGGCGACCGCCTCTGCCCCAGGGGTCAAGTCCAGAGGTCGGGGGTCCTAGGCTCCGGCGAGATTGGGCCATTGCGGTCCCACCGGCCGACGAACCACCAGGCCCTCGGGACGGTCGAGGAACTTGCCGCTGTCTGCCACCGCGCGCCTGTCCCTCCGGCGTTCGACGTGGGGCCAGGGGGCAGTTCCCGCACCGTAGCGGTTGGGCCTTCGGCGTTGGTGGACCTCACCGGTGCCGGGTCAGTGCGTCCAGAGATCGAGGCGCTGGGCGAGCTCGTGCAGCGCGACGTGCCCGGCGAGGGAGTTCCCCGACTCCTCGAGGGGCGGGGACCACACGCAGACACCGAACCGGTGACGCACGATGCCGACGATCGCGCCGGACACGCCGCTCTTGCAGGGGAAGCCGACGTCGAACGCGAACTGCCCAGCCGAGTCGTAGGTCCCGCAGGTCAGCATGAGAGCCGCGACGCGACGCGCCCGCTCGGGCTCGAGGACGGTCCTGCCGGTGGCGGGATCGACGCCGTCGTTGCCGAGGAAGCGGATGGCCCGGGCGAGTTGGCGGGTGGTGATCGCGGCTGCGCACTGGTGGAGGTAGGCGTCCAGTACCTCGTCGACGGTGTGGGTGAGGTTGCCGAACGACGCCATGAGGTGGGCGATCGCTCGGTTGCGCGACGCCGATTCAGCCGTCTCTTGCCGGACGAGGTCGTCGATCGTGACGGGCTCACCGGCGAGCTGGCTCAACAGCTCGACGACCGCCTCCGGCGCGTCGCTGCGGTGATCGAGCAGGACATCGTCGACGACGAGGGCCCCGGCGTTGATCATCGGGTTGCGCGGGACGCCGCGCTCGCGCTCGAGTTGCACGAGCGAGTTGTACGGGTCCCCGGAGGGCTCGACGCCCACGCGCCGCCACAGCTCCTCGGCTACCCCCTCCGCGCCGTCGGCGGCCTGCATGGCCAACGCGAGCGTGAACACCTTCGAGATGCTCTGGATCGCGACCGGCTGGTCGGCGTCGCCGACGGCGTGCTCGGTCCCGTCCATCTCGACGACCGCGATCGCGAAGCTGTCCTGGTCCGCGTGTGCCAGCGACTCGATGTACGACGGTGTCCGGCCCTGTGACGCCCGAGGACGCGCCGCCTCGGCCACCGCTTGCAGCACCTCGTCGAGGTCGGCGTCCACCCAGTGGTCCTTCCCGTCGTCTCGTCGGTGCCGGAGCCATCGCCAGCCGGTCGCCGAGCTCTCGCGCCGTCAGCGTACGCGGGCGCCGGGGTCGACCGTCGAGCAGCGACCGGCTAGGGGGCGTCCACCGCGAGGCCCTCCGAGCGCGATCCCGGCTCGCGGGGCGGGGCGCCAGGTGCCATGCTTCGAGCCGGCGTCGCCGGCCGGACACGGCGAACTGGAGCCAGAAGGCGGGCCATGGTAGGTGACCGACGGGACCTGCTGCGGCGGTTCCACGGCCACCTCCACGACGTGTGGAGTCGGCTCGCCCGGTCGATCCCGGGAGGGTGGGTCGAGGAGGAGAGCGGCCTGACGTGCATCGCGACCGGGTCGACCAGCCCGACGTTCAACCCGGCGCTCTCGGGCGAGGGACTGCGCGATCCGCGGGTCGCGCTGGACGCAGCCCATGCGCGCTTCCGTGGGGCCGGGCTTCGCTGGCTGCTGAAGCTGCAGCCGGAGCTCGACCGCGAGGTGGTCGTGCACGCACGACGCCGCGGGCTTGACCTCGACGAGGAGCCGGTCTACGCGATGCCCATCCGACCCTGGGCCGCGAAGGTTGCGCTCCCGTCCGCCTCACCGCTGTCGATCAGCGTGGCCGGCAGCGACACGATCGACGACGCCGTCCACTGCGTCGCCGAGGCGTTCGACGCCGACCCGGACGGGATCAGCCGCGAGCTCGGCTCCAACCTGCTGACGATCCCGACGTTCACCGTCTTCGTGGGGTACCTCTCGGGGGAGCCGGTCGCCACCTCGATGCTCGCGACCACGCGCAGCGTCGGCCTGGCGGGCGTCTACAGCGTTGCCACCCGCCCCGCCCACCGCGGTCGGGGCTTTGGTACCGCCCTCACCAGCGCGGCGCTCGCCGCAGCGATGGAGCAGGGGTACGACATCGCCGTCCTCGAGCCCTCGCCGTCGGGCGCCCAGATGTACCGGCGGATGGGCTTCGAACCTCTCACCACCTATCTCGAAGCGGTCATCTCGCCCCTCGACGGACCCTGACGCCCCGGTGGTGGCGCGCGGGTCCGGGGGCCGTCTGCTTCCGCACGGCACGAGCGTCGTGCCCGCCCGACGAGGCAGGGGCTGGTGGCAACCGGGCGCGGCGATCAGGCCGGCGGTGGCGCACCAGCGCCGCCGTAGGTGTGAGTGACGCTGTGGTTCGGGCTCGCCGCGGTGACGACGTATATGGCTGACTGGACCGTCGGGGCACCGGATCCACGCCGGCGACGACTCCACGGAGCGGGTGATCAGCGGGTTGCTCCAGCTCGGCGCACCCTGAGGGTCCCGCGGCCTCATGATTTGGTCACCGGCCTCTGAACGCTGGGTCTGGTCGCGGCACCCTGCAGCGGGGGTGGCCCGGGTGCCTCAGCCGCCGGCG
>SLNF01000154.1 GCA_007133145.1 Nitriliruptorales bacterium | reverse complement strand
CCTCCTTCGCGAGACGCCTGCCGCGCTTGAGCGCGGACCGGCGCTCGGAACGCTCGACGAGCAGGCCCACGGCACCGCTGCCGGCGGTGGCCACGAGCCCGGCGAGCGCGGCGTCGCGCGGGGCGGCCGGAGCCTCACCGGTGAGCACCCCGCCGATGCGCTGGCGCACCCCCGCCGCCCGCGCAGGGTCGGCGACCGGGTGGCGGGTCACGGGGAAGAACCGCAGGACGCGACGCTCCTCGGCACGCAGCACGCCGCGGTCGACGAGCCGCTCGACCGGCGCCTCGCGGACCTCCTTGTCGTTCGCCCAGCGCTGCATCCACCGGCTGATCGTCCGCGACTTGCGGTCGTCGCGGATCCGGTCGAGCAGCGCGGCGCGCATGGGCCCGGTCGGGCTCGCCCCGGGCACGGGCTCGACCTTGCCGTCGACGACGTCGATGAGGCCCTCGAGGGTGAGGTCGATGAGCAGGGCCCCGGCGAGCAGTTGCGCGCGCTGCCCGCCAACCGCGGACTTGCCCTTCTCGTCGTCCCAGAGCAGCAGGAGCAGCTCCTCGGCGACGGTGAGCTCCGATGGCATCGTCTCCCTCCTCGACGCTGCGTGCATCCCGCGTGGCGCGTGCGCTCGCCACCGCGGGGCGGACCCTGCCCCGCAGGCTCAGCCCTCGAGCACGGCCTGGTAGACCTCCTTCTTGGGGACCCCCGTCGCCTTCGCGACCTCGGCGATCGCCGCCTTCTTGTCGAGCCCCGTGGCGAGTAGCGCGCGCACGCGTGCGAGGAGCTCCTCGGCACCGACCTCCCCGGCGGCACGCTCCGGTGCCCCGGCCACCACGACGGTGACCTCTCCGCGCGCGCCCTCGGCGAAGGCCTCGGCGAGGGCGCCGAGGGTATCCCGCTGGACCTCCTCGAAGCGCTTCGTGAGCTCGCGGGCCAGCGCTGCGGGCCGCTGGGCCCCGAGGACCCCGGCCATCGCCGCGAGGTCCTCGCCGGCGCGGTGCGGCGCGACGTAGAAGACGAGCGTCCTCGGGTCCTCGGCGAGCTCGGCAAGGCGCTGCCGGCGCGGCCCGGCCTTGCGCGGCAGGAAGCCCTCGAAGGCGAAGCGATCGGTCGGCAGGCCGGAGAGGACGAGCGCGTGGATCGCCGCGACCGGTCCGGGTACCGCCTCGACGGGCAGGCCTCGGGCGACGGCCTCGCGCACGAGGGGGTAGCCGGGATCGCTGATCCCTGGGGTGCCGGCGTCGCTGACGAGCACGACGACCTCGCCGGCGGCGACCCGGTCGAGGAGCTCGCCGACGCGCGCTGCCTCGTTGTGCCCGTGGTAGCTGCGCATCGGCGCCTCGGAGCCGACATGGGCGAGCAGCGTGCCGGTACGACGGGTGTCCTCGGCGGCGACGAGGTCGGCACCGCGCAGCGCCTCGGCGGCACGTGGCGAGAGGTCGCCGAGGTTGCCGATGGGCGTGGCGACGACGACGAGCCGGCCTTCGCCCATCGTTGCCTCCTCGCCGTCGTCGCCTCGCACCCGAGCCTAGACTCCGCGCCCATGGCCACCGATCCCGCGCCCGAGGCGGCCTCGGAGCAGCCGGCGAGCGTGGCACGCCGCCGTGACCGGCGCTGGGCGGTGGCGCTGCCGGTCGTCCTCGTCCTCACCGCGCTGGCCCTGCGCCTCGTCGGGCTCGGCGAGCCCGACCGGCTCTACTTCGACGAGGTCTACTACGTCGCCGATGCCCGGGCCCTGCTCGCCGATGGTGTCGAGGAGGGCTTCGTCGTCCACCCGCCACTCGGCAAGTGGCTCATCGCCGCAGGTATCGCGATCGCCGGTGACGGGCCGTTCGGCTGGCGGCTCGCCTCGGCGGCGGCCGGGGCACTGCTCGTCGGCGTCACCTACGGGCTGGGGCTGCGCCTGCTCGGCCGGCGCAGCCTCGCCGCGCTCGCGGGGCTCTTCGTCGCCGTCGACGGCATGGCCCTGGTCAGCAGCCGCATCGCGATGCTCGACGGTTTCCTCGCGCTCTTCGTCGCCGCGGCTGCCTGGGCATTGCTGGCCGACGCCGGGGCCCGCGACGGGCCGGGCAACCCGACCCTCGAGGCGGGCCCGCGCCCGTGGCGCGGTTGGGTGCTCGGAGCCTCCCCCGCCCGCTGGCTGGCGGGCGGCTTGCTGGGCCTCGCCGTCGCGACGAAGTGGGCGGGGTTGCTCGCGCTCGGCGCGGCCGGGATCGTCGCGCTCGTCGGCGACCTCGCCGCGCGCGGGCGGGCGACCGGCCGCCCCCTCGCCGACCCGCTCCACCTCCTCGCCGGTCTCGCTGTGCCCCTCGTCGTCCTGCCGGCGACGCTCTACCTCGCGAGCTACGCCGGTTGGTTCGCCGGCTACGAGCAGACCCGACCGGGGCAGGCCGCCTGCACCGAGGAGCCCTGCGAGGTCGGTGCCGGCGCGCGGCTCGCGGGCTGGTGGGGCGAGCAGGCGGCGATCGCGCGCTTCCATGCGAGCCTCGACGCCGAGCACCCCTACCGGGCCGGGGCGTGGACGTGGCCGCTGCTGACCCGGCCGGTCGCCTTCGCCTACGAGACCGCCGAGGCCTGCGAGGACGCGGCTGCGGCGGAGGGGCCGCAGGCCGACGAGGCCGCGGTGCGTGACGCGGCCGACGGGACACCCGCACACGGCTGCGACCTCGCCGAGGGGCAGGTGCGCCACATCCTCGCCGTCGGCAACCCCGCGGTCTGGTGGCCGGCCACGCTCGCGGTGCTCGCGCTGGGCTGGGCGGCGGCACGGCACCGCCGCGGCGATGCCGGCTTCCTCCTCGCCTTCACGCTCGGGCAGTGGCTGCCGTGGCTCGTCGTCGCCCGCCCGGTCTTCCTCTTCTACACCGTGCCGATCGTGCCGTTCCTCGCGCTCAGCCTCGGGTGGGGCGCCGCGGAAGCGTCGCGGTGGTCGCCGAGGCTGCGCTGGCTGCCGGCGGCGCTCGCCGCCGCTGCCCTGCTCGGGCTCGCCTTCTGGTACCCGATCTGGCTCGGCACCCCGATCGAGGAGGCCGCCTGGCGCGCGCGCATCATCGTGTCCACCTGGTACTGAGGCCGCCGTCGACCCACGAGCGCCGCGCCCTCCGCTGG
>SLNF01000039.1 GCA_007133145.1 Nitriliruptorales bacterium | reverse complement strand
GGCGACGCGAAACCGCCGGCACCACGAAACCCCCGCTCAGCGAGGCGAAGAAGGAGCAGAGTGGCGGTGGTGGGTCTGGAGCGGACGACGGGATTCGAACCCGCGACCCCCACCTTGGCAAGGTGGTGCTCTACCAACTGAGCCACGTCCGCGTGGCCGCTATGCTGCCTCACCCCTGGCTGTGCTGCAAGCCGAGCGCCGCGCTGAAGCTGTCCCAGCGGACCCGCACCAGGCGACCTGCCGGCAGGGCTCAGCGCCCCGTCGAGCCGAAGCCGTCCTCGCCGCGCTCGGCGTCGGGCAGCGCCTCCACCTCGATGGGCCGCACCGTGGTGACCTGCTGCACGACGAGCTGGGCGATCCGCTCACCCGGCTCGAGTGTCACCGTCTCGTCCGGGTCGAGGTTGACGACGATGACCTTGACCTCGCCGCGGTAGCCCGCGTCGATCGTGCCGGGGGCGTTGACGAGCGCGAGACCGTGGCGGGCGGCGAGCCCGCTGCGGGGATGCACGAGGCCGACGTGGCCCTTGGGGATCGCCACCGCGAGGCCGGTGCGCACGACGGCGCGCTGGCCGGGAGCGAGCTCGACGCGCTCGATGCCGGCGAGGTCGAGGCCGGCATCGCCGGGGTGGGCGTAGGCCGGCACCGTCGCGGCGGGGCTGAGCCGGCGCACCGCGAGCACCGGCTCGGAGGGGGACGCCGGCGTCGACACCGACGGGTGGCGCTTGGAGAGGTGGTGCTCGCCGATGAGCTCGCCGTCGACGCGCAGGCGGTCGGGCAGCGTCGCGTCGAAGCGGTAGCCGTGGGCCTCGTAGAAGCGCTCCCGCCCCGAGCCGCCGCGCACGGTGAGCGCGATGACCGCAAGGCCCCTCCCCCACGCGGCGTCCTCGAGCTCGGACAGCACCGCCGCCCCGACGCCCTGCCCGACGAGGCGGGGGTCGCGCTGCAGACGCTTGATCGTGCCGACGTGGCGGCTCACCGGCCCCGCGGAGGTCACGAGCAGCCCGAAGGCCACGAGCCCCCCGCCCTCGAGGGCGACGACGAGGTCGTCGAGGCCGGCGCGCGCCCGGTCGAGCTCGGCGCGCGCGAGCGGCAGGACCTCCTCGGGGGTCACCGGGGCGGGCAGGCCGACGGCGCCGCCGGCGTTGGTCACCCGGGCCCAGAGGTCGGCGACCTCGGCAAGGAGGACCTCGGTGATCTCGGGGTTGCGTTCGATGCGCAGGCTCATGGCCGCGGAGCGTAGCCGCCGGCCGCACGGTGCGGTCGTGCAGGCCCGCGACCCGACGGTGTCCCGCCGAGCCCTCGCGCAGGCCCGGTCCGTCTCAGCCCTTGACGGAGTGCAGGACGACCGAGCGCGCGGCCTCGGCCGCCATGACCTCGCCGCGGTTGTCGGCGTCGCAGAGGACGACGGTCGGCTCGTGCGCGCGCGCCTCCTCCTCGGTGTAGACCGCGTAGGAGATGACGATGACCGTGTCGCCGGGCTGGACGAGGCGGGCCGCCGCGCCGTTGAGGCAGAGGTCGCCGCCGCCGGGCTCACCGGTGATCGCGTAGGTCTCGAGGCGGGCACCGTTGGTGATGTCGACGACCTGGACCCGCTCGTGCGGGAGGATGTCGGCGAGATCCATGAGGTCGGCGTCGATGGTGACCGAGCCGACATAGTCGAGGTTGGCCTCGGTGACCGTGGCGCGGTGGAGCTTGGACTTCATGAGCGTGCGCTGCATGCGCTGCATCCCTCTGTCGTGTCGGTCCGCGGGGCGGATCCAACCGTCGGGTTGGCTCGGGCGCTGAGTCCGAGCCTGCCACACGCGCCGCGCGCCCGCCGACCGTCGCTGACGCCCATGTCAATTCGGCCGACGCAGGGCCACTCGGCTAGACTGCCGCGGGGCGAAGGTCCCTCACCCTCGGGACCAACGCCCCGAAGCGTTGTCGACGTGGAGGACGCATGAAGGCTCGACGTTCAGGGGCGGCGCCGGCCAGAGGCCTCGTGGCGCGCCGATGGCCCATCGCCGTGCTCGGCATCCTCGCCCTGGCCCTCGCCGGCTGCGCGCCCGACGCGCCACAGGACATCCTCCAGCCCCGCGGACCGTCGGCGCAGGCCAGCCACGACCTCTGGCTGCTCGTCTTCCCCATCGCCGTCGCGGTCTTCATCCTCGTGCAGGGGCTCCTGCTCGTGGCGATCTGGCGCTTCCGCAAGCGCAAGGACGACGACGACAACGAGCTGCCGAGGCAGGTCGGCGGCAACACCCGCCTCGAGATCATCTGGACGCTCATCCCCGCGGCGATCCTCGCCGCGATCGCCGTGCCCACGATCACGACGATCTTCGATCTCGCCAACGAGCCCGAGGACGCCCTCGAGGTGCGGGTCATCGCCAAGCAGTACTGGTGGGAGTTCGAGTACCTCGGCGACGAGGGCCAGGGGGTGGTGACCTCCGGGCAGCTGCACATCCCCGCCGGCCGTCCGGTCTACCTCCACATGGAGTCGCTGTCGGCCTCGGTGCCCGACCCCGGCGAGGTCGGCCCCAAGACCGGCGCAGTGGCCGGTGGCGTCCTGCACAGCTTCTGGGTGCCGAGCCTCGCCGGCAAGCAGGACGTCGTGCCGGGGCAGGTGCGCAACCTCACGATCGCCGCCGACGAGCCCGGCCGCTACGAGGGCCAGTGCGCGGAGTTCTGCGGGCTGTCGCACTCACGGATGCGCTTCCAGGTCATCGCCGAGGAGGAGGCCGACTTCGAGGCCTGGCTCGCGGGCCAGGCCGAGCCCGCCGAGCCCGTCGGGGACGACGCCGACCCGCTCGTGGCCCAGGGCGAGGAGCTCTTCGACACCGCGACCTGCATCCAGTGCCACGCGATCGACGGCTACGAGAGCCCCGTCGACGGCTCGACCGCCGAGCTGCGCATCGGCCCGGACCTCACGCACTTCGCAAGCCGCGACACCCTCGCCGGGGCGTTCCTCGAGAACGACCGCGAGAACCTCGCCGACTGGCTCATCGACCCCCAAGAGGTCAAGCCGGGCTCGCAGATGCCCAACCTCATCGCCGACGGCCTGCTCGACGAGGACGAGGTCGAGCCGCTCGTCGAGTACCTCATGACCCTCGAGTAGCGCCGCACG
>SLNF01000340.1 GCA_007133145.1 Nitriliruptorales bacterium | reverse complement strand
CGGCGAGGGTCATGCCGGGCGCGGCGAGGCCGGGGGTGGCCGGCTCGGCGAGGGTGACGCGCCCGTCGTCGGCGACGAGGCCGGCGAGGATGAGCGCGCGCTGCGGCAGCGGCGCGCCGACGGCCTGCGCAGCGCGGTCGAGGCTCGTGGCGTCGAAGGAGGCGAGCAGCACCCGCTCGGCGAGCCAGGCGGCGTCACCGACGGCGTGCAGGGCAGCGGCGACGGCAGCCTCGAGGGCGCCGTCGGCGGCGGTGGGCTTGAGCTCGACGATGAGGCCGAGGCCGAGCGCGCGGGTACGGTCGATGACTGCCTCGAGGCTGGGCACGGCCTGGGACACGCCCTCGTGGACGCCGGCGCGCACCGCGGCGAGGTCGGCGGCGGTGAGGTCGGCCACCCGCCAGGGCGCCCTGCCGGGCAGCGCCTCGGCGCAGTCGGTCGTGCGCTCGAGGGTGTCGTCGTGGACGACGGCGAGCGCGCCGTCGGCGGCGAGCCGCGCGTCGACCTCGACGGCGTCGGCGCCCTGGCGTGCGGCGAGGTCGATCGCCGCGAGGGTGTTCTCCGGGGCGTCGGCCGACGCACCCCGGTGGGCGACGACGATCGGTCGCGCCGGGGCGCTCACGCCGGCGGGCCCCCCCGCTCGTCGGGGCGTCCCGACGAGGAGGCCCCCTGGGGGTCGAGCTTGTAGCCGACGCCGCGGACGGTGCCGATGAGCTGCTCGTACTCCGCGCCGAGCTTGGCGCGCAGCCGCCGGATGTGGACGTCGACGGTGCGGGTGCCCCCGAAGTAGTCGTAGCCCCAGACCTCCTGGAGGAGTTGGCCGCGGGTGAAGACCCGCCCGGGGTTGGCCGCGAGGTACTTCAGGAGCTCGAACTCGCGGAAGGTGAGATCGAGCGGGCGGCCCCGCAGGCGCACGACGTAGGTGTCCTCGTCGATGGAGAGGTCGCCGACGCTGGCCTCGCGGCTCGGCTGCTCGGTCGCCGCCCGCTCCCGGGCGAGGCGCATCCGCGTCTCGATCTCCCCGGGCTGCGCGCCCGGCAGCAGCCAGTCGTCGAAGCCCCAGCTCGCCTTGAGCGCGGTGAGGGCGGCGTCGGCGACGACGACGACGATCGGCAGGCCCTCGGCCCGCGCGGCGACGTGGCGGCAGGCCGTGGCGGCGGCGCCGAGGTTGGCGGTGGCGTCGATGAGGACGAGCTCGACGCCGCGGTGGGAGGCGGGGTCGAAGTCGCGGGTCAGGCGCGCGGAGGTGAGCTCGTGGTCGAGGAAGGCCAGCGACGGCGCGACCTCGGCCGGCTCGCCGGTGCGCTCGGTGAGGAGCAGGAGCTGCACGCGCACATCCCCCTGCGAGGGCCGATGGGACGCTGGGAACGCTAGCATCCACCGACGTGAGGTGAGGGCGGTGGACACCGCTCCCCCGCCTGCGCGGCGCGGGCGTCCACGCAGACAGGAGCAGCCGATGAGCGTGCGGGTGCGGTGCTTCGCGGCGTTGCGCGAGGCGGCGGGGACCGCGGAGACCACCGCGCAGCCCGGTCCGCTCGCCGACGTGCTCGACGAGTTGCGGGAGCGCCACGGGCCGGTGTTCGCCGAGCGTCTCGAGGCCGCCTCGGTGCTCGTCGACGGCGACGCCGTCGACCGCGACGACCGCGTGTGGGTCGCCGAGGGCGCCGAGGTCGCGCTGCTGCCGCCCTTCAGCGGCGGGGGCGACGCGCCCCGGTGAACGTGCCTCTGCCCCGCCTCGGGGCCGTGGCGGCCCTCGCCGCCGCGGGCGTGGCGGGCCTCGCCTTCGCACCGGGGGTCACCGCCATGGTCGCCGCGGTGCTGCTCGTCCTCGACCTCCAGGGGCTGCTGCGCCGGGCGCAGGTCACGCCGCTGCTGCCGGCGAGCCTCCTGCTCGCCGTCGGCGCACCGGCGCTCGCGCTCACCGGCCGGTGGGAGGCGCTGCCGCTGCTCGTCGTCGGGGCCTTCGCCCTCGCCGTGCTGCTCGTCCTCGTCGCCGGGCGCCGCATGGGCGTGGCGCTCACCCTCGGGGTGAGCCTGCTCGCGGGCCTCCTGCCGGGCCTCGGCGCAGCAGGCCTCGTCCTGCTCGAGGGGGAGGTCGCCCGCGGCGGGGTCGCCCTCGCGGGCCTCGTCGTCGCGGCCGAGGCCGGGCGCCTCGGCGCGACCCGCCTCGCCGGCAGACCGCTCTCGCCCGGGCAGGTCCTCGGTGGGGCGGGCGTGCTCGTGCTGCTCGCCGGCCTCGGGATGCACTTCGTGGGGCTGCTCGACGTCCGCGGGGAGGCCCTCACCGGCCTGGGCGCCCTCGCCGTCCTCGGGGTCGCCGCCGCAGGCACGCTGCGCGGTGCCCTCGCCCGCCGGGGCGACGTCGCGGCGGGGGCGATCCTCCTCGCCCTCGGGGCCGTCGCCGTCGCCGCGCCGCTCGCCCCGCAGCTCGTCGACGCGCTGCGTTGAGTTCCCACTGTTCTCCCATGCTTCACGGCGGGGCCCTTCTCTCGCGCCGCGCTGCTGTGGCACGCTGGACGCCCCGCGCCGCATGTCCCTGGGGGTGTGCGCCTGCCCGAGAAGTTGGGTGTCCCGATGTCCGCTCCTGCGCGCGACGACGCGCCGACCGCGACCGCGGTCGCCAACGGCGACGGTCTGCGGCGCCGTGACAGCAGCGTGAGCGTCGAGCGGGCGCTGGGCAGCACGACGCGGCAGGCGATCTACGAGCGGCTGCGAGCCGAGGGCACCCCGACGACGGTCCGGGAGATCGCCGCGGGCTTCGGGCTGCACCCCAACGTCGCCCGCACCCACCTCGAGACCCTCGCCGACGCGGGCCTGCTCGCGGTGGGGCTGCGACGCCACCCCGGCGGAGGCCGGCCAGCGAAGCTCTACTGCGCCGTCGACGAGGACCCGGCGTCGCCGACGGTCGGCGGGGGCAGCGCGACGAGCCTGCAGGTGCGCCTGCTCGCCGAGCTCGCCGACCCCGATCCGCCGGCGGCGACCGACCGCCCCGCGGAGTCGAGGGCGCAGGAGGTCGGCGCCGTCGAGGGTCGACGCCTCGTCGCCCCGCTCGCGCCCGAGGAGCCCGGCCCGTTCGCGACGGTCGCCGAGGTCGTCATCCGTGCGCTGCGCCCCCACGCCCCGCAGGCGCGGGTGCGGCGCG
>SLNF01000336.1 GCA_007133145.1 Nitriliruptorales bacterium | reverse complement strand
TGGGCCGCAAGGGCGACTACGCCGTGCGGGCGATGCTCGACCTCGCCCGGCACGAGGACGACGGGCGCCGCAAGACGAGGGAGATCGCCGAGGCGATGGCGATCCCCGAGTCCTACCTGCCCCAGATCCTCGCCCAACTCGTCTCCGCCGGGCTCGTCCGCTCCCTTGCCGGCCGCGACGGCGGCTACGCCCTCGCCCAGGCCGCGAGCGAGACGCGGATGCTCGACGTCATCGAGGCCATCGAGGGTGAGGCCAGGGTGGAGGAGTGCGTCCTCACCGGCGGGCCGTGCCGCTGGGACAACGAGTGCGCGGTCCACCGGTTCTGGGTCAGCGCCCAGGAGGCACTGCGCGAGCGGCTGCGCGAGACGACGTTCGCCGACGTCGCTGCCGTCGACGCCGAGCTGGCCGAGCGCGCCGAGTCGACCGACTGAGAGCCACCCGCGGCCCCTGTCTCCCGGCCCGGGCTCTGGCGAGAGGGCCGGACCCCCACGCAGCGCGTGGCGCTACCGCTCAGCGGGGAGTTCCAGGGCGGCGCCCGGCTCGAGCCGCAGGTCGCTGCCGCGGATCGTGAGCTCGAGCGCCTCCCCCTCGAGGAGCTCGTAGCGCTCGGTCTCGTGGGTGAGCTCGATCGTGAGCTGACGGTCCTGGAAGCGCACCGGCACCTGGAGGCGCGACCATGACCGGGGCAGCCGCGGGTCGATGCGCAACCGCCCCCGGGTGTCACGCACCCCGGCGAACCCGAACACGAGCGTCTGCCAGCTCCCCCCGGCCGAGGCGATGTGGGCGCCGTCGGAGACGTTGCCCGCGAGGTCGGCGAGATCCATCATGAGCGCGTAGTCGAAGTACTCGAGCGCCTTCTCCTCGTTGCCGATCTCCGCGGCGACGATGCTCTGGATCGCCGCGGACAGCGAGGAATCCCCGGTCGTGAGCGGGTCGTAGTAGTCGAAGTTGCGCCGCTTGACCCCGACGTCGAACTCGTCGTCGAGAAGGAACATCGCGAGCACCACGTCGGCCTGCTTGATGACCTGGTAGCGGTAGATCACGAGCGGGTGGTAGTGCAGGAGGAGCGGGAAGCGCTCCCGGGGCGTGGCGTCGAGGTCCCACACCTCCCGGTCGAGGAAGTGGGTGTCCTGGAGGTGGATGCCGAGCTCGGTGTCGTAGGGCACGTACATCGCCTCTGCGGCGGCCTCCCAGGCCTCGACCTCGCCGGGCTCGAGGCCACAGGCGTGGGCGATCGGGGTGAACGCCTCGGGACTCTCGGCCTCGAGCCTGCGGACGACGTCGACGGCGTAGCGCAGGTTCACCCGTGCCATGAGGTTCGTGAAGGTGTTGTCGTCGACGACGGTGCTGTACTCGTCGGGGCCGGTCACCGCGTGGATGCGGAAGCGGCCCTCGGGGTCGTGGAAGCCGAGCGTGGCCCACAGCCGCGCGGTCTCGATGAGCAGTTCCGCGCCAACCTCGAGGTGGAAGCCCCAGTCGCCGCGGACGTTGACGTAGCGCTGCAGGGCGTGGGCGATGTCGGCGTTGATGTGGTACTGCGCGGTGCCGGCCTGGTAGTAGGCGCTGGCCTCCTCGCCGTTGATCGTGCGCCACGGGAACAGCGCTCCACCCTCGCTGAGCTCGTCGGCGCGCGCGCGAGCCTTGTCGAGGAGGCTGTGCCGGAAGCGCAGGAGGTTACGGGCGATCCGGGGCTGGGTGTAGGCGAGGAAGGGCAGGATGTAGATCTCGGCGTCCCAGAAGAAGTGGCCCTCGTAGGCCTGCCCGGTCAGGCCCTTGGCGGGGATGCCGGTGCCCTCGGCGCGCCAGGAGGCCTGCGCGAGCTGGAAGAGGTTCCAGCGAATCGCCTGCTGGATGCGTGGCGTCTCCTCGCCGGCCTCGATCTCGATGTCGGCGCGCTCCCAGAAGCGGCCGAGGTGCTCGCGCTGCTCCTCGAGCAGCTTGGGGAGCCCGTTGCGCATCGTCCGCCGCAGGGTGCGCTCGCTGCGCGCGACGAGGTCCCCCGAGGGCACGCTGCGGGAGGTCTGGTAGGTCACGTACTTCACGACCCGCACCGGCACGCCGGGTTGGGCGTCGACGAGGATGGCGAGCCGGTCGACGTCCTCCTCGTGGGAGAAGGCCAACTCGTAGGGGTTCGCCGTCTCGATGTGGTGGTCGACGCCGAGACCCAGGGTCATTCCGCTGTTGGCCGCCTGGTAGCCGAGCAGCAGTCGCGTGCCGTCGCGACGGTGCACGTGGTTCTCCAGGACGCGGTGGTCGAAGGTGCTCGCGAGCCGGGGGTCGCGCGCCACGCTCTCCTCACCGGCCTGGCTCGACACCGACGCCTCCCGGTCCTGACGGTTGACGACCTTCGAGGAGAGCACGAGCGGCGCGGCATGGTCGACGAGGGTGACCTCGTACTCGAGGGCCATGGCGTGGCGGTGCTCGAAGGAGACCATCCGCAGCGTCCGGACATCGACGTGCTTGCCCGCTGGCGTCGACCACTCGAGCTCGCGGGTCAGCGTCCCCTGCCGCATGTCGAGTACCCGCTCGTAGCTGCGCATCCTCGCCGTGGGCAGGTAGAGCGGCTCGTCGTCGACGTGGAGCTCGAGCAGCGTCGCATCGGGGACGTTGACGATCGTCTGGCCGGTCCGTGCGAGACCGAAGGCTTCCTCGGCGTGCTCGATGGGCCAGGTCTCGTGGAAGCCGTTGACGAACGTGCCCGGCGCGAGGCCGGGGCGGCCCTCCTCGAACGTGCCCCGGCAGCCGAGGTAGCCGTTGCCGACGGCGAAGACCGTCTCGGCGCGGTCGAGGTGGTCCGTGTCGAAGCGGGACTCCACGAGCCGCCAGGGCTCGGGCGGATAGACGTGCTCGGGTAGGGGGACGACCTCGCGCGGCAGCATCGGACCGGACCTCCTCCTCGAGCGGTGTCTTCCACCGCCAAGCAACAGGAGCCTGGGCGCGAGGGAAAGGTCGTTGGGCCCGGCGCGCCGGCGACGACCGTCGCGGCCGGCCCCTGGAACCGGCCGCCGGGAGCCCGGACCCCCGGCTGTGTCCGCACGGCCCGCGTTCGGGCCGGCCGCGGCGCCGCGGTCGGAGGGGAGCGGGCGACGGGAATCGAACCCGCATCACCAGCTTGGAAGGCTGGGGCTCTGCCATTGAGCTACGCCCGCGGGCGGCGCCCGAGCCTA
>SLNF01000151.1 GCA_007133145.1 Nitriliruptorales bacterium | reverse complement strand
GCTCCTCGGGGCTGTCGTAGCGGTCCTCGTAGGTCGTCACGACGCCGACGCTGATCGCGCTGAGGCCGACGATCCAGGCGATCGCGCCGTTGCGCAGCAGGCGGAGGTGGTGACGGTACAGGCGGAGCCAGACCCGCAGCGGGCCCGGGCCGGCGGGGCGCGTCCCGATGGCGCCTTCGGCGCGCCTCGGGGTCGTCGGTGAGGGGGTGGTCACGGTCGTCATGGCACTGCCTCCCTGGGCGTGGGTCGTGGCGCGCTCACGCGCGGCCGGCGACGGTGAGGTCGGTCGACTCGTCGTAGTAGGCGTGGAAGAGCTCCTCGAGGGAGGGCTCGCGCATCTGCAGGGTGTGGACCTCCGCGGCGGCGAGGGCCTTGAGCAGCGGGTCGGTCGAGCCCGCGACCTGCAGGCGCAGCGTCCCGTCGCCGAGCTGGACGTCCTCGACGCCGGGGACGGCGTCGAGCGCCGGGGGCGACCCGGTGAACGTCGCCTCGACGGTCGTGGCGTGGAGGTGGCGCAGCTCGGCGAGCGTGCCGTGCTCGACGAGCACGCCGGAGCGCAGCACCGCGACGCGGTCGCAGACCGCCTCGACCTCGCTGAGGATGTGGCTCGACAGCAGGATCGTCTGCCCACGGGCCTTGGCCTCGCGCAGGCAGTCCTGGAAGGTCGCCTCCATGAGCGGGTCGAGCCCCGAGGTGGGCTCGTCCATGACGAGCAGCGGCGCCCGGGTCATGAGCGCGGCGATGATCGCGACCTTCTGGCGGTTGCCCTTGGAGTAGCTGCGCCCGCGCTTGCGCGGGTCGAAGGCGAAGCGCTCGACGAGCTCGTCGCGGTAGGCCTCGTCGTAGCCTCCCGAGGTCGCGCCGAGCAGGTCGAGGATCTGCCCCCCGGACAGCTCCGGCCACACCGCGACGTCGCCGGGGATGTAGGCGAGGTGGCGGTGCGCGGCGACGGGCTCGGCCCAGGCGTCGAGGCCCATGATCTCCGCGCGGCCGCTCGTCGGGCGCATGAGCCCGAGCAGGGTGCGCAGCGCGGTGGTCTTGCCGGCGCCGTTGGGGCCGAGCAGGCCGACGATCTGCCCCTCGTCGACCTCGAGGTCGAGACGGTCGAGGGCGGTGAGGTCACCGAAGCGCTTCGTGGCCTCGGCGAAGCGGACGACGGGTGTGTGGCGCATGGCCGGCTCCTCTCGGGACGGGGTGATCGGTCGTTCGCCACGACGATGCCCCCCGGCGCTGTCGGGCGGCTTTCGCGGCGCTGTCGGCCGCGGACAGGTCCGCCGGGGCCGGGTGCACCGCTCCTGCTAGCGTTGCGCCACGGACAGGGGAGGCGGTCGTGGACTACGCCGTGCTTGGGCCCTTCGAGCTGCGCGGGTCCTCGGGGCAGATGCGCAGCGCCGCGCTGCGGGAGCGTGACCTCCTCGCGCTGCTCGCCCTCCACGCCGGGCAGACCCTCAGCGTCGACCGGCTCGTCGACGCCCTGTGGGGCGAGGACCTGCCCGCCAACCCCGCCAACGCGTTGCAGCAGCGCGTGCTGCGCGTGCGCCGGCTGCTCGCCGCCGAGGGTGCGGCGGAGGCCCTGGAGACGGCGCCCGGCGGCTACCGCCTGCGCGCCGAGGCCGAGGAGGTCGACGCCCTGCGCTTCGAGCGCGCCCGGGCACAGGGCGTGGCGCGGCTCGAGGCCGGCGACGCCGACGGCGCGGCCGAGGCGCTCGGGCGGGCGCTCGCGCAGTGGCGCGGCTCGGCCTTGCAGGACCTCGGCGCGCCCTGGGTCGACGCGGCGGCACGTCGTCTCGAGGAGCTCCGCCTCGCCACCCTCGAGGACCGCCTCGAGGCCGACCTCGCGCGCGGGCGCCACGAGGACGTCGTCGGCGAGCTCGAGCAGCTCACCGCCGAGCACCCCTTGCGCGACCGGCTGCGCGGGCAGCAGCTGCGGGCCCTCGCCCTGTCGGGGCGTCAGGCCGAGGCGCTCGAGGCCTACGCCGCCCACCGTGCCCACCTCGCCGAGGCGCTCGGGCTCGACCCCTCCCCGGCGCTGCGCCAGGTGCACGACGACGTCCTCGCCGACCGACTCGCCGCGCCGTCCACGCCGCCCTGCCGGTCCCCGGTCCGGCGGGCGGTGCCGCCGCCGGTGCCGGCGAGCACGTTCGTCGGACGCGAGGACGAGCGCGCCCGACTCGGCGAGCTCCTCGCGGCGCACCGACTCGTCACCGTCACCGGTCCCGGCGGCACCGGCAAGACCCGCCTCGTCCTCGAGACGCTGCGCACGCTCGAGGGTCGTGACCTCGTCTTCGCCGACCTCGCCGTGGTCGAGGAGCCCACCGAGCTCGCCCCTGCGGTCGCCGCCGCCGCCGGGCTCGAGGGTCCCCCGGACGCGACGTCCGAGGAGCTCCTGCGCGCGGCGTTCGCCCGGGGCTCCACGCTCCTCGTGCTCGACAACTGCGAGCACGTGCGCGGCGCGGCGGCGGACCTCGCCGCCGCGCTCGTGGGGGCGTGCCCGTCGCTGACCCTGCTCGCGACGAGCCGGGAGCCGCTCGGGCTCGACGGCGAGATCGTCTGGCCGCTCGAGACGCTGCCGCTGCCGGCCCCCGACGTCGCCGACCTCGCGACGGCGACCGGCTCCCCGGCGGTCCGCCTGCTGCTCGACCGCGCGTGGGCGGTCGACCCCGGGCTCGTCGTGGCCGATCCCGACGCCCCGGCCCTCGTGCGGATCGTCCGGGAGCTCGACGGGCTCCCCCTCGCGATCGAGCTCGCCGCCGCCCGTGCGCGGGTGCTCACGCTGCCCGAGATCGCCGGGCGCCTCGCCGACCGCTTCGCCCTCCTTGCCGGGGGCCGGCGGGACGCGCCCGCACGCCACCGGGCGCTGCGGGCCACCCTCGAGTGGAGCTGGGAGCTCCTCGAGCCCGCCGAGCAGCGCGCCTGGATGGCGGCCTCGGTGCCCGTCGCGCCGTTCGACCTCGACCTGCTCGCCGTCCTGCTCGCTGCGGCCGGAGGGCCCGCCGATCCCCTCGAGGCGGTGACGACCCTGCGCGACCGCTCGCTGCTGCGGGTGGAGCGCGAGGGCGGATCGACGCGCTACGCGATGCTCGCGAGCCTGCGGGCCTTCGCCCACGAGCGACTCGCCGGCAGCGGCCTCGAGCCGGCCGTCCGCGACGCCCACGCCAGCGCGGTCGCTG
>SLNF01000049.1 GCA_007133145.1 Nitriliruptorales bacterium | reverse complement strand
TCCGCTAGCCTCGGCGCCCCGAGCAGGAGGCGCGGGCGTGCGAGGCATCGCCGTGGTGACGAGCGGGGGCGACAGCCCCGGGATGAACGCCGCGGTGCGTGCGGTCGTGCGGGCCTGCGACGCCGCGGGGGTCCCCGCCGTCGGCGTCGAGGGAGGCTTCGGCGGCCTCGTCGAGGGGCGGCTGCGCCCCCTCGACGCCCGCTCGGTCTCGAGGATCCTCCAGCGCCCGGGCACGATGCTCGGCACGGGGCGCTGCCCGGCGTTCCGCAGCTCCGAGGCCCGACGCGAGGGCGGCAAGCACCTCGCGGTCGCGGAGGTCGACGGGCTCGTCGTCGTCGGGGGGGTCGGCTCGCTGCGCGGGGCCGACGCGCTCTCCCGCGAGACCCCGGTGCGCGTGGCCGGCGTGCCCGCCACGATCGACAACGACGTCGGCGGCACCGACTGGAGCGTCGGGCTCGACTCGGCGGTCAACAGCGCGCTCAGCGCGATCGACCAGATCCGCGACAGCGCCTCGAGCGAGGGGCGGGTCTTCCTCGTCGAGGTGGCCGGGCGCCACGCCGGGTGGGTGAGCCTGCTCGCGGGGCTCACCGGCGGGGCGAGCCACGTCGTCGTCCCCGAGCGGGCCATCGACCTTGCGGCGCTGCGCGCCGACGTACGCGGCGCCTTCGACCGCGGCAAGGGCTTCTGCCTCGTCGTCGTCGCGGAGGGCACCCGACCCGGCGGGGTGTACGAGCTCGCCGAGCGCCTCGGGGCCGAACTCGACGACATCGAGACGCGGGTGAGCGTGCTCGGTCAGCTCCAACGCGGCGCCGCGCCGACGATGCGCGACCGACTCCTCGGGTCGGTCCTCGGCGACGCCGCGGTCGACGCGCTCGTCGACGGTGAGGATCGCGTGCTCCTCGGGGAGCGGGCCGGGCGGATCGTGCGTGCCCCGTTGTCGCGGGCCTGGACGGCGCCCGCGACGCTGTCGGCCGATCTCGAGGCGCTCATGGCCCGCCTCGCGCGCTGAAGGCGCTCACCGGGGCCCCGCGGCCTGCTGCGCGACGCGACGCCGCGCGTCGTGCGACGCCCGCCCCGCCTCGTCGTCGACGCCGTTGGTGCGGTAGCCCGTGAGGAGGTCAGCGTCCATGGCCGAGCCCCCTACCCCGGGGGCGCCTCGTCACCTGAGCGGTAGGCCTCGCGCAGCGACAGGCGTCCGCGGGTGCGCAGGACCGCGCCGGCGTAGACGCGGGCGACGATCGGCAGGAGCACACCGAGCGCGGCGAGGGTGAGGGCGACCCCGGCGAAGGCCTCGGCCGGCGAGCCGAGCCCGGCCGCGCCGCGGATCGGCTGGACGAGGGGGGCGGTGAACGGCACGAACGCCATGACCTGTGCCGCGGTCGACGCAGGGTCCTGGAGGGCGAACTGGGAGGCGAAGAACGCCGCGAGGATGACGACGATGACCGGGGTGGAGGCGCTCTGGAGGTCCTCGACCCGGGAGACGACCGCGCCGGTGGCCGCGAAGAGCGTCGAGTAGAGGGCGTAGCCGAGGACGTACCAGGCCAGCAGGAGGGCGACGACCCCGCCGAGGCCCGCAGGCACGGGGACGTCGGTGGCCGCGAGCAGGCCGGCGACCCCCGCCCCGGCGATGAGCAGCACCTGCAGCAGACCGAGCAGCCCGATGCCGAGCACCTTGCCGGCGAGCAACTGCGTGGGGGTGACCGTCGACACGACGACCTCGACGACGCGGCTCTGCTTCTCCTCGACGATGCCCTGGGCGACCCACTGCCCGTAGATGATGAGCAGCGCGTAGAGGGCGACGACCGCTCCGAAGGCCACGAGCGCGGAGACCTCGTCGGGCGCCTCGTCCGTCTCGCCGACGTTCGTCACGGTGAGCGCGCCCTCGAGCAGCCGCGGCTGGAGGTAGGAGGGCACGCCGAGGTCCTCGACGGCGTCCTGCAGGGCGAGGGACTGCGCGGCGAGCCCCAGCAGCGACTCGAGCGTGCGCGGCACGCTGCCGTCGACGAGCACCTCGCCGTCACCCACGAGCGCGAGGTCGACGTCCCCCTCGCGCACGAGCGCCTCGGCGGCCTCGGCGTCGGCGCTCTCGACGACCTCGACGGGGGCCCCGCCGACGACGGCCCGCTGCTGCTCGACGACGCGGGCGAGCGCGTCGGCCTGCGCGTCGGCGACGGCGAGGCGGGTCGGGCCGGGGTCGCCGAAGAGCTGGCTCGCGAGCACCCCGAGGGCGATCGCGAGGACGATGACGACGTTGGCGACGAGGAAGGCCTTCGAGCGTCCCCGCTCGATGAGCTCGCGCCCGGCGACGAGACCGACCGCGCCCATCAGCCCGGCTCCCCGGCGGCCTCGCGGGGGTGACCGAGGCCCTCTCGGGGGTCGCCGACGACCTCGCGGTAGCGCTCGGCGAGGCTGCGCTCGACGAGCCCGAAGTGCCGCACCGAGCCGGCGGCCCTCGCGGCGTCGAGCACGGCGTCGCGGTCGGCTCCCGGCCCGAGCTCGAGGAGCACGCGCCCGCCCTCGGCGCGGTGCAGCCCCACGCCGGGCAGGCCCTGCCACCAGGTTTGGGCGTCTGCGTCGACATCGACGCGGACGAGGTCGGGCCCTTCCCCACGCCGCAGCGTCTCGACCGCCCCGTGGGCGATGAGCCGACCGGCGTCGATGATCGCCACGGCGTCGCACACGCGCTCGACGAGCTCGAGCTGGTGGCTGGAGAAGAGCACCGGCACGCCGCGGTCGGCCTGTTCGGCGAGCACCTCGACCATGACGTCCGTGCCGAGCGGGTCGAGGCCGCTGAACGGCTCGTCGAGGACGAGGAGCTCCGGCTCGTGCACGAGCGCGGCGGCGAGCTGGACCCGCTGCTGGTTGCCCAGGGAGAGGTCCTCGACCTTGTCGCCCGCACGCCCGGCGAGCCCGAACCGTTCGAGCCAGGCTGCGGCCGCCTCCCGCGCCTGCGCCTTCGGCATGCCGTGGAGCCGGGCGAGGTAGGCGAGCTGGCGGGCGCAGGGCATCTTCGGGTACAGGCCGCGCTCCTCCGGCATGTAGCCGAAGCGCCGACGGACCGCGGCGTCGATCGGGCTCCCGCGCCAGCGCACCGCCCCCGCGTCGGCGCGTTCCACGCCCATGACGATCCGCATCGCCGTGGTCTTGCCCGCCCCGTTGGCCCCGACGAAGCCGT
>SLNF01000244.1 GCA_007133145.1 Nitriliruptorales bacterium | reverse complement strand
GGTCGCCGCCGCCGGTGCCGCTGAACTCGTCGTAGTAGGCCTCCGACCAGCCGTCGGTGACGACGACGTCGTTGGCGACGAGCCCCTCCCAGAACGCGAGGTGCTCGCCGTCGCCGAAGCGCTCGATCGTCGCGAGCAGGAACGCGAGGCCGGGGGAGGAGGTCGCGGGGTTGGTCACCGCGAGCAGGCCGTCGTAGGCCTCGTCGGTGAGGTCGGCGAGGTCGTCGGGCACGTCGACCTCGCGCTCGTCGAACCAGGCCCGGTCGTAGTTGAGGCAGACGTCGCCGTAGTCGACCGGGGTGGCGCGGTGCTGCTCGTCGAGGATGAAGGCGTCGTCGACGTCGTCGAGCAGCGGCGAGGTGTAGGGGACGAAGAGGTCCTCGTCGAGCGCCCGGGACAGGAAGGTGTTGTCGACACCGAAGAGGAGGTCGCCCTGCGGGGCGTCCTGGGTGAGGATCGCCTGGTTCAGGGCGGTGCCGGCGTCGCCCGAGGGCACGACGGTGACCTCGATGCCGGTCTCCTCGGTGAAGGCGGCGAGGACGTCCTCGCTGACGTTGAAGGAGTCGTGGGTGAGCAGCGTCACCTCGCGCGGCTCCTCGGCTTCGGGCTCCTCGTCGGGGTCGGGCTCGGGCTCGGGGTCGGGCTCCTCGTCGGCCTCGGCGTCGACGTCGGGCTCGGGCTCCTCGTCGGGCTCCTCCTCCTCCGCGCAGGCGGCGAGGGCGAGGGCGAGGGCGAGCAGGAGCGCGACGAGGCCGGTGAGGCGGCGCGTGGGCGCGGTGGGCCTGGTGGCAGCGGGGGTCATGATGCTCCTTGCGCAGCGGTCGGGTCGTGGGCGGTCTGCGCACCCGGTTGGATCGCGAGCAACGCCCCCTCGGTCACGGAGAGGTGGGCGCGGGCGGAAGTGAGTTCGTTGCTCACTCCGCGGGTCGAGCCTGGCTCGAGGGTCTCCCCGGACAGCGGGTAGGCCAGCCCCGTCGTCGTCACACCCCGGGCGGGCCCGTGGGCGGCGACGAGGGACACGAGCTCGCCGGGCTCGCCGACGAGCTCGGCCTCGTCGCGCACGACGGTGACCGTCGCCGGCCCCATCCGCGCGCGCAGCGCGAGGGGGGCGTAGCGTGGCGCGGCGAGCAGCAGCGCCCCGGCGAGGAGGTGGTCGAGCCGTCCGCCGGCGCCACCGACGACGGTGACCCGCGCCGGTGCGGCCTCGAGGGCGGCGTCGAGCGCGAGCGCGAGGTCGGTCGCGTCCTTGGCGCGGGGATGGCGTTCGACGCGGGCGCCGGCCCGCTCGGCCTCGGCGAGCAGCTCCGCGTCGACGGAGTCCATGTCGCCGACGACGAGGTCGACGTCGAGGCCCAGGGTCGCGGCGACCGCGAGGCCGGAGTCCGCGGCGATGACCCAGTCGGCGGAGGGCAGGGGGGGCGTCGACGCGCCCTCGACGGGCTCGCCGCCAGCGAGGACGAGCACCTCGCGGGCGGTGGGGTGCTCGAGCATCGCCACCTCCCTCCGCTGGCATGACCCAGCTCAGGTTCCACGGGTCGGTGGCAGGCGGCGGGATCCGGTCCCGGCCACGGCCACCCTCTCAGCTCGGCATCCCCCGAGCTCCCCGGGTGTCGCAGCACGGCCGCCTGGGCGGCCGTGTGCCCCCGACGCTACCGCGGCGGCCTCGTGGCGTCCACGCGTGTGCGCGGCGGGAGTGGCTCAGTCACGGGCGAGCAGGCCGACGGCCCAGCTCACGAGCCCGACGACGACGGCGCCGAGCAGCGCGGAGAGGAAGTCCTCGACGATGAAGTCGAGGGCGAGCTGGCTGGCGATCCAGCCGACGAGCTGGAAGAGCACGGCGTTGACGATGAGCGCGAAGAGCCCGAACGTGAGGACGTAGAGCGGCAGCGCGAGGGTCTTGAGGATCGGCGCGATGATCGCGTTGACGACGCCGAAGACCACGGCGACGAGCCCGAGGGTGATGGCCTGGTCGGTGCCTTCGCCGCCGACCTCGACCCCGGGCACGAGCACGGTGGCCACCCACAGGGCGATGCCGGTGACGACGATGCGGACGATGAGGTTCACGGGTGGCCTCCAGCCTCGGGTGCGCGCCGCCTCGTCCTCGGAGCCAGCTTCCGAAGCAGGCGTGTCGGCGGCGACGGCATGGTAGCGGGCGGGACGAGTGGACCCTGAGGCGGGGACGATGGTCGCTGGCCCACCCGTGCGGGAACAGCGCAGGCGGCGGCGGTGTTGGCTCCCAGCGAGCCGACGAAGGAGGCAACGAGCCGTGGGCGACCCCCAGCGCGACACGATCGACCGCATCCTCGACACCGCGACGGTCTTCGCCGTCGTGGGCGCCTCGCCCGACCCTGGCCGCGCCAGCCATCGGGTCATGGGCGTGCTCGAGGAGCACGGCTACACCGTCGTGCCGGTCCGCCCCGGCGAGGCCAGCGTCCGCGGGCACCGCGCCTACCCCTCGGTCGCCGAGGTGCCAGGTCCCATCGACGTCGTCGACGTCTTCCGCCGCTCCGCGCGCGCCGGCGCCCATGTCGACGAGGCGATCGAGGTGGGGGCGAAGGCGGTGTGGCTCCAACTCGGCGTCGTCGACGAGGAGGCCGCGGCGAGGGCGCGGGAGGCCGGCCTCGACGTCGTCATCGACCGCTGCCCGGCGATCGAGCTGCGCCGCCGGCGGCGTTGACCGCGCGCGGCGGTCTCTGGTACCCGCGGCAGGATTCGAACCTGCGGCCTACTGCTCCGGAGGCAGTCGCTCTATCCCCTGAGCTACGCGGGCGTGGGGTCTGGTGGCTCCCTCGTTCTTGGGGTGTGGACAGCGGTTGTGCGATGACCCGGGGCGTGACCTGGCGTCGCCGGGGTCAGTGGCCACGAACGACCGCGTGTCGCCGCCCGGATCTGTCTCAGGCTCGTCCCGGACGGACGCCCGGAGCCGCGCTCCGAGCAGAGGCCACACTAGCAGATCCGCGCGGGGAGCCTGCGGATGTGGACAGCCCGAGGTGGGAGGTTCCGGGTCTGTGCTCGCTGCCCCCGCCGCCGCGGGCCTGTGAACCGCGACCGCGCATCGGTGAGGCCCGCCCAGCCTGCGGGGTCGGTGTCGGGGCCCGCTGACCTCGCGGCTTGGGAGCTCGTCCTTGGCGGGGCGGGTCGCCCCCCGGCGCAGAATCTCGTTCCCGCGTTGACGCGGACCTCGTCAGGCTTTAGAACACATGTTCCGATCGTGGGCGCTGTTCGGGGTGGGGCCGATGGTGGTGTTCGAGGGGGCGGTGATCCTGGCCCTCGGGGGTCGCACGTCGCGTGCCGGCGACGGGTCGCGGGTGGCGGGGGCGGGTCGGGTGGTGGGGTTGCCGGAGGGTGGGGTGGCGTTGGCGGTGCGGCCGCCGGGCTTTCCCGTGACGTTGCCGTTGGATGCGGGGGACGCGGCGGCGGGGCCGCTTTCCGGTGGCGCGCGCGCCGAGCTTGAGGGTGCGCGTGGTGTGGTCGCGGTGCTGCAACCGCTCGGGGGCGCGGACGCCGTCGCCGGTGCGGCGGTGCCGTTGGCGCGCCTTGGCGAGGGTCTGCTCGCTGACGGCTGCGAGGTGGCTGCGCTGGCGTGGATGCCGCCGGTGGATGTCGCGGATCTCGTGTCGTGCCGCCCGCTTGGGGGTCAGCGCACCCATGTGGGGGTGCGCGGGGCGCCCACGACGGTGTGTGGCCGTCTGCCGCTTGAGGGCCCGGCGGGCTCGCTCGGCAAGGTCGATTGTCTGCGCTGTCTGCGAAGCCACGTCGTCGCCGACCGGCTCGGCGCGCAGCTTGGGTATCACGGCGGGTTGGTGGCGTTGGCGGGTCCGCTGGTGGCGGGGGTGGCCGCGCGGTTGTGGCTGCGGTTGGGGCACCGCAACCCGCGGGAGTTGCCGGCGCTGCTCGATGCGATGGTCGGCGCGATCGTCTTCGGGGTGCCGGGCGCGCCGGAGGTTGAGGCCACGCTGGCGACGGTGCACCGGTACCGGCAGGTGGCCTCACCGCCGGTGCGCCGTTGGGCGCAGGGTCAGGCCCGGCGGCGGCTGTCGCGGGCGCTGCGCCACGTCCTGCCGCAGCGCCCGCAGCGGCTGCCCGAGGCGCTCGATGAGGAGTTGAGGGTGGCGCGGGACTTGCTGCCGACCGCGGAGGCCGCCGAGGTGCTCGTGGCGGCGCTGGAGGAGCACGGCCCAGCGGTGGCGATCGAGCCGATCGCGTTGCAGGCGGCGGTCAACGCCGGGCAGGCGGCCTCACCGCGGGTGCGGCGGTGGCGGGAGATCCACGAGGTCGCCGGGGCCCTCTCGGGGCTGCCAGGCCTGTCGGACCCTACGCACCGTCGAGGGGGCGTGCACCGATGATGGCCACGACGACGTTGTTGACGGTGCTGCGGGCGGCCGGACGGGCCGATGTGCCGGTGCTGCTGTGGGGCCCGCCCGGCACGGGCAAGTCCGCGCTGGTGACCACGCTGGGGCGCATCGATGACCTGCACACCGAAACGGTGATCGGCAGCCTGCGCGAGCCTGCGGATCTGGCGGGCCTGCCGGTGGTGCAGGACGACGGGTCGGTGGCCCTGGCCGCGCCGCGGTGGGCTCGTGCGCTGTGCGAGGCCGGCGGCGGCTACCTGTTCCTCGATGAGCTGTCGACGGCGTCGCCGGCGGTGCAGGCGGCGATGTTGCGGGTGGCGATGGACAAGGTCGTCGGGGACCTGCCCCTGCCTGCGGGCACCCGGATCGTGGCGGCGGCCAACCCCGCTGACGTCGCCGCCGGCGGCTGGGAGCTCGAGCCGCCGACCGCCAACCGCTTCTGCCACCTCACCCACCAGCCCGACCTCGAGGTGTTCAGCGACGGGCTCACCGGCGGGTTCGACCGTGCGACCTCTCGTCGTGACACGACGGTGCTGCGCAACGGCGACGCCGCCGACCGGGCGCGGGCCACCGCGCAGGTGGTGGGCTTCCTGCGCGCCCGACCGCACCGCTTCAACGACTGCCCGACCGACACCGCGCGCGCCGGCGGCGCGTGGCCGAGCCCGCGGACCTGGCATCACCTCCAACGGCTCCTCGCGTTCGTGCCCGAGGACGACGCCGAGGCGCGCCGCGCCGCCGCTGCCGGCCTCGTCGGTGAGGGACCTGCGCTGGAGTTCCTGACCTGGGTGCGCCACAGCGACCTGCCCGACCCCGCGCTCGTGCTCGACGGTGAACTCGCCCTCGACCCTTCCGCCCGCGACGACCAGCTCTTCGCGCTGCTGTCGGGGGTCGCCGCGGTGGCCATCGACCGCGCCACCGCCGAGGCGTGGCTGGCCGCCTGGGAGGTCCTGCGCGCCGCGCCGGTCGACATCGCCGCGGTCGCCGCGCGCACGCTGTTCACCGCACGCCCTGACGACGCCGCGATCCCCGACGCCGTCCTCGACTTCGCGCCGCTGCTGCGCAAAGCCGGCCTGCTGACGTCATGACCCCTGAGGACGGCCCCGACGCCGACACGCCAGCCGCGGCCCCCCCGCCCCGCGATCGGCGGCTCTCGGCCGAGGAACGCGACGACCTCGCCGCCGCCCGGCTGCTGGCTCTCACCTGGATGCCCTACCTGGCCACCGCCCTGTTCGAGATCACCGCCGTGGCCAGGCGTGGCCTCGGCACCTTCGCGGTCGATGCGGCCTGGCGGCTCTACGTCGACCCGGTCGCCCAGGCCCGCTGGGGCCCCGAACGCACCGCCGGCGTGCTGCTGCACGAGGTCAGCCACCTCCTGCGCTGCCACCACGCCCGCCACCACGAACACCCCCGCACCCACGCGCTGGCGTGGAACCTCGCCGCTGACGCCGAGATCAACGACGACCTCCTCGCCAGCAAGATCCCCCTGCCCGACGGGGCGGTGACCCCCCACCTGCTCGGCCTGCCCGACGGCCAGCTCGCCGAGCGCTACTTCACCGAGCTGCTGCCCGACCCCGCCGAGGCCAGCGAGCTTGACGACCCCGCCTGCGGCTCCGGCGCCGGGGGGATCGCCCTGCCCGACGAGCTGCCCGACGACGACGAGCCCGCCGGACGCTCCGAGCTCGACGCCGACCTCATCCGCCGCAGCGTCGCCGAGACCATCCGCGACGCGACCTCCGCCGACCCCGGGCAGGTGCCCGGAGGCTGGCGCCGCTGGGCCGAGGCGACCCTCAGCCCCGCCGAGATCCCCTGGCAGCAGCGGCTGCGACGCACCGTCCGCCGCGCCTTCGCCGTCCACGCCGGTCAGCTCTCCACCAGCTACCGCCGCCCGGGCCGCCGGCGCATCCCCCGCGTGCTCACCCCCGCCATGGTCGCACCGGCCCTGACCGTCGGGGTCATCGTCGACACCTCAGCGTCGATGAGCGACCAGCAGACCCACCGGGCCCTCTCAGAGCTCGACGCCATCTGCCGGCGGGCGGGCATCAGCCCCGACAACCTCATCGCGGTCTCCGCCGACATCACCGTCCATGCGCTTCCTCGCCTGCGCAACGCCACCGACCTGCCCCTGCTCGGCGGAGGCGGCACCGACCTGCGCCCGGCCATCGCCCACCTCGCCCGCCACCGCCGCCGCCCCCAGATCATCATCGTCCTCACCGACGGGTTCACCCCCTGGCCCGAGCTGCCCCCACCCCGATCCACCGTCATCGCCGTGCTCATCCCCCGCGCCGACGGCCAAACCGCCCCACCACCCCCGCCATGGGCCGAGACGATCGAACTCTCCGGCCACACCAGCACCGACCCGCCGGCCACCCGAGCCCGCCGCTGAGACCGACGGGTCCCGAGCGTGCCGTCAACGACCGTGGCGATGAGCGCGGATACCGCCGGCTTCCGCGACTCTTCCGGCTGTCCTGGAGTCGGTGGATCATCGGTCGAAGGACGCGTGGCACCGGGCGCGTCGGCGACGTGCTCGGGGCAGCCACAGAGACGGTCGACGAGGTCGGCGACGCTGGTGACGCACGCCCCTGTCGCCGCGGCCGTCGCCGATGCGCCAGCGCGGGGGGTTGATCGCCTACACCGGCGCTGTTACCCCTAGAGGGCCCATGCAGCGGATCGAGGGCACGGCGGCCCGGCGCCCGCCGGTGCGGCGTCCGCCCCTCACCGGCAGCTGCGGAGGATCAGGAGGTCGTTCTCATGCCAATCCCCACCGAGAACGTCGGGTCGCTGCCCCGTCCGGTGCGCTTGCAGGAGGCCCTCGCGGCCTACGACGCGGGGGAGATCACCCGCGGGGAGCTCGCCGCCGAGCAGGACGCCGCCTGTCGGGACTCGATCGAGCGCATGGAGGCGACCGGCCAGCCGATCGTCAGCGACGGGGAGCAGCGCGCGTCGAGCTTCGCGACCTATCCGCTCGTCGAGACCCTCGGGGGCACCGGGCTCGCCGACAACCTCGCGCCCGACGGGCAGCTGTTCGCGATCTTCGACGACGGGCACCACCGCCAGCTGCCACGCCTGACCGGTGGACCGTTCCGCTACCAGACCTACGCCTCGGAGTTCGTCGAGCAGGCCGTGCCGCTGGCGAGCAAGCCGCTCAAGCAGGCGGTCATCGCCCCGTCGATGATGATGTTGCTCTACCCGCTGGAGGGCGACCTGCCCGGCTACCCGCGCGAGCAGTTCCTCGACGATCTCTGCGACGAGACCGAACGCGACATCCGTGGGGCCTTCGCCGCCGGCGCGTCGCGGGTGTCGATCGACTTCACCGAGGGACGCCTGGCGAACAAGAACGACGCGCGCAACCCCTGGACCGGCCGCGGCATGCTCGACGAGTTCATCGACCTCAACAACCGCGTCCTCGACCGCTTCACCGCCGACGAGCGCCGCGACATCGGCTTGCACACCTGCCCCGGCGGGGACCGGGACTCGGTGCACTCCGCCGAGGTGCCCTACGAGCAGCTGCTCAGCCGGATGTTCGAGATCAACGCCGGCTACTTCCTCATCCAGTGCGCGAGCGAGCGCGACCGCGAGGAGGTCTACCGCCTCTGCGGGCAGCACCGCCGAGACGACGCCAACGGTGTCGGGCAGGTCTGCTTCATGGGCGTGATCGACCCGTTGAACCCGTCGGTCGAGACGCCCGAGCAGGTGCACGACGAGCTCGTCACCGCCGCGCGGCACATCCCCGTGGAGTGGCTCGGCGCAACCGACGACTGCGGCTTCTCCCCGTTCTCGATCGACGAGAAGCCCAAGCACGGCTCGCCCGACTTCGCTCGCGACATCGCGTTCTCCAAGATCGCCGCACGCGTCGAGGGCACGGAGATGGCCTCCGAACGGCTCGGGCTCTGAAGGCGCTGCGCCGTCGTTCGGCCACGGCCGAACCACGCTGGGTTCTGCGGGTACGCCGTGGCGCGACGGCGGCGCACCCGCGAGGATGGCCCCACCGGGTGGGCGCCGTCACCGGCAGCCACTCGACGGATCGAACCCTGGCCTCCCACCACCGAGCACCACGACGCCGGCCGCTCCGAACGCCGTGACGTCGCCGACGCAGCCTCTGAGCGCCGTAGCCGAAAGGGGTGCGAGCACCGTGGGAGACCTCCCCGAGCAGATCGACGGCTTGCCGAACCTCTGCGGGCGCGAGGACCTCGTCGCCGAAGCGGTCGCGCGCGGGCGTGAGCGGCCCGTCGCGCGCGACCGCGTCCCGCTCGACCGCATCGACAGCGGCTACGCGATCGCGCTGCACATGCACCAGCCGCTCATCCCCGCCGGCGGAGAGGACCTGCGCACCGCCGCGCTGATCAGCAACCTGCAGTGGATGTTCGCCCACCCCGACGTCGAGGACAACCACAACGCGCCGGTGTTCCACTGGTGCTACAAGCGCATGGGCGAGTTCGTGCCCGCGCTGCTCGCCGAGGGGCACGCCCCCCGGGTGATGCTCGACTACTCAGGGACGCTGCTGCACGGCCTCAGGGCGATGGGCTTGCACGACGTCCTCGACGCGTTGTCCCCCCTTGTCCGCGGCGAGGACGAGCGCGCTGCGGTCGAGTGGCTCGGCTCGGCGTGGGGCCACCCGGTCGCGCCGTCGACGCCGGTGCAGGACTTCGCGCTCCACGTCCGCGCCTGGCAGCACCATTTCGCCGCGATCTTCGGGCTCGAGGCGCTCGAGCGCGTTCGCGGGTTCAGTCCCGCGGAGATGGCGCTGCCCAACGACCCCGACGTGGCCCACGCGTTCGTCGCCACGCTGCGCGACTGCGGCTACGACTGGGTGCTCGTCCAGGAGCACACCGTCGAGCACGCCGACGGCTCCGGCGTGGCCGATCCCCACGTGCCCCACCGGCTGGCCTGCACGAGCTCGACCGGGGAGACCGCCGAGATCACCGCGGTGATCAAGACCCAAGGCTCGGACACCAAGCTCGTCGGCCAGATGCAGCCCTACGCCGAGGCACTGGACGAAGGCCCGCGCGAGATCGCCGGGGTCCGCGTCCCCCCGCTGGTCACCCAGATCGCCGACGGCGAGAACGGCGGGGTGATGATGAACGAGTTCCCCGGCAAGTACCACGAGGTCGTCCGCGAGAGCTCGCACACTCCCACCCCCGGGCTCAACGTCAGCGAGTGGCTCGAGCAGCTGCACGCCGCGGGCCTCGAGCGCACTGACCTGCCGTCGCTGCAGCCGGTGGGCCAGCACCACATCTGGGAGCGCCTCGAGCCCGGGGAAGGCCCCGAGCGCCTCGCCGGCGTCGTCGACGAGCTCGCCCGCGCCGACGACCGCTTCCACATGGAAGGCGGCAGCTGGACGGGCGACGTCTCCTGGGTGCGCGGCTACGAGGACGTGCTCAGCCCCATGCTGCGCGCCAGCGCGCTGTTCAAGCAGCGAGCGCTGGCCGCCGGCGTCCCCACCGGCGACCCCCGCTACCGCGAGGCCCTGTTCCACCTCCTCAGCGCCGAGACGAGCTGCTACCGCTACTGGGGCGCCGGCCGCTGGACCGACTACGGCGCCGAGATCGCCTGCCGCGCCATCGACGTCCTCACCCACGACCTCTGATCCCCGACCGGACCCGCCCCGCGCCGTGCCGCGCGCGGGTCGCGGGCGTCGGTCCACTCGACGCACGCCCCGGCGTGCCGTGCGTCGCCCGGGCCGCGCCAGCCGCGCCGGCAGGGGCGCCTTCACTGACGACGCCGACGCCGGTGGCTCGTCAGCCCGGCGAACTCGCGCTCCTCCCAGGGGCACGGCTGCTCAGCGAGGTCCAGCCACCCCCGCGATCGTCGGTGCGGCGGGACGAGCTCGCGCGGAGAGGCTGACGCCCCGTCCGTTCCGGCGAGGGGGGACAGGGGGTCGCGGCGCCGCGCACGGTGATCATCGGAGGTGGCTGCTCGCCCGCGCCTGCGGCGAGCACCCGCCGAAGGGAACCGGATCATGGGACTGGCCATCGCCCTAGCCCGCGCCGTGTCCGTTCGACCCGGCGAGTCCCGTCCGACCTTGTGACGTGCCCGTCGGGCCCCCGTCGGGGTCCACGACCTCGTCGCTCAGGCCCGTCCCTGGAGGGGAGCGCTGTCCGCCATGGCCGATGTCGTCTTGCTCACCGATGGATGGGCCCCGATCGCCCGCACGCTCATCGTCACCACGGCGACCTACGTCGCGCTCGTCGTCATGGTGCGGATCAGCGGTCAGCGAACCCTCGCGCGGATGACAACGTTCGACTTCATCCTCGCCGTCACGCTGGGCTCGGCGTTCGGTCGGGTCGTCACCGCCACGGAGGTCGGTGTCGTCGATGCGATCGTCGCGCTCGGCGTGCTCATCGCCATCCAGTGGTTGCTGGTGCTGCTCCGCGCCCGCGTGCGGTCCGTCGGCCGACTGCTCAACCCGCGCCCGTCGCTCGTCTACCACGACGGTCACCTGCAACACGCCGCGCTGCGCCGGCACCGGCTCACCGAGGACGACGTCCTCGTCAACCTTCGGGAACAGGGGCTCGGGTCGCTCGGCGAGGCCCACACGATCGTGCTCGAACCCGACGGGGCGTTCTCGATCATCACCGCCGACAAGGTCGGCGACGGTCACGCGCTCGAAGGGGTGCGCGGGCGCTAGCGCTGCAGCGGGACGCCGCGTCGGAGCGGGTGGCCGCACCGGGACGCTGTCGACGCTGACGGGCGGTGTCGCACCGCGCGCGGCCGGACGCAAGGCCGGTCCAGCGCGGCCCGGTGGCGCTACCGTGGGCGCGTGTCGACCCGCTGGCTGGTCCTGCTCGTGGCGTGCGCCATGGTGACGTGGGGGTGCGGCGCAGAGGACACCGCAGCACCCGGCGGCGGGACCGCCGAGCCCGAGGCGTCCGGGGGAATCACCCAGCGCTTCCCCGACGTCGTCGACGCCGAGCTCACCGCGACCGCTGACGGGGACTACGAGATCGCCGTGACGGTCTCCTCGCCGTACGACACCCCGGAGCGCGACGCCGACGGCTGGCGAGTCCTCACCTCCGAGGGCGAGGTGCTCGCCGAGCACGACCTCGCGCACCACCATGCCGACGAGCAGCCGTTCACCCGCACGCGCGGACCGTTCGCGATCCCGGACGGCGTCGACGAGGTGATCGTCGAGGGCCGTGAACTCGAGCACGGCTACGGCGGCCAGACCACGACCGCCGAGGTTCCCCGCTGAGCGCTGGGTCCAGGGTCGCACGGCCCGTGTCCCCGCGGCTTGCCGCGAGTCGGTCCCGGAGGTGTGCCGGCCGGTCCGCGCTGGACGCTGCCCGGGCGTCCTCGTCGGCCTCGAGCGCGGCGCCGTCGCGCAGGACGACGCGCGCCAGGCGAACGGGGTCGAGCTCGGGCGCGACCTGGGTCACGGTACCGATGGCGCTGGAGGCGGCGTCGCCATGGGGTGGCCGAACGCGCCGTCGGAGATCGCGGGGAAGGCGACGGAGGCGAGCCCTTGGTCCTCGGCGAGGGCGAGGGCGTTGCGGTAGCCGTCGGCGAGCCGCCGGCTGGCGAGCCGGTCGACGCCGAAGACCGGCCCGAGGCAGTGGAGGACGGGGGGCGGGCAGCCGACGCCCGCCGGTGAGCACCCCCTTCCCGGAGCGGAGCGGGGCGTGCGGGTGGCACCCTGTTGCGAGGCCGGCGCCGGCGGCCCGGGGGTGGCGCCGCCGCCGCCGGGGAGCAGCTCGGCGTTGGCGGCATTGACGACCGCGTCGACGTCGGGCCGGTCGGTGGTGTCGCTTCGCACGACCTCGAGGCTCACGCTCGTGATGAGGTGCCTGCGCCGGCGCTGAGCGGTTCGATGCAGGTGGCTGCCTCAGCGGTGACAGCGCCAGGCGGGGGCTCGCCGACG
>SLNF01000321.1 GCA_007133145.1 Nitriliruptorales bacterium | reverse complement strand
GATCGCCAGCGCCCGCCGGACCTTCGACGAGGGGTCGTGGCCGGCCACCCCGGCGGCCGAGCGCGGCCGGCTGCGGAGCCGGGTCGCCGACCTCCTCGAGGCCGACCGCGAGGGCGTCGCCGCGCTCGAGACCCGCGACACCGGCAAGACCCTCATCGAGAGCCGCGTCGACGTCGACGACGTCGTCGCGGCGTTCCGCTACTACGCCGGCCTCGTCGACCAGCACGCCGGCGAGGTCCTCGCGACCGACTCGCCTGAGACGCGCAGCGTCGTCGTCGTCGAGCCGATCGGTGTCTGCGGGCTCATCACCCCGTGGAACTACCCGCTGTTGCAGGCCTCCTGGAAGCTCGCGCCGGCGATCGCCGCGGGCTGCACGATGGTCCTCAAGCCCTCCGAGCTCACGCCGCTCACGACGATCCGCTGCGTCGAGCTGCTCGAGGAGGCCGGCGTCCCCCCGGGGGTGGTCAACCTCGTGCTGGGCCCCGGCCCGAGCGTGGGGGCGGAGCTCGCCCGCAGCGAGGACGTCGACCTCGTGTCGTTCACCGGCGGGCTCGCCACCGGCAGGGGCATCGTGCGGGCCGCCGCCGAGAACGTGAAGCGGATCGCCCTCGAGCTCGGCGGTAAGAACCCCAACATCGTCTTCGCCGACGCCGATGTCGACGCGGCCGTCGACTACGCCCTGCTCGCGGTGTTCAGCCACGCCGGGCAGGTGTGCTCCGCCGGCGCCCGACTGCTCGTGGAGGACGCCCTCCACGACGCCTTCGTCGAGGCGGTGGTCGAGCGCACCGGGCGCATCCGCCTCGGCAGCGGCGTCGATGCGCGCACCGAGATGGGCCCCCTCATCTCCGCCGAGCACCGGCGCAAGGTCGAGGCCCACGTCGCGCAGGCGGTGGCCGACGGCGCCGAGGTGGCCGTCGGCGGTCGCCGCCCTGACGATCCCGCGCTCGCCGACGGCTTCTTCTACGAGCCCACCGTGCTCCTCGGCTGCGAGCCGGGCACGCCGATCCTCGCCGAGGAGGTGTTCGGGCCCGTGCTCACCGTCGAGCGCTTCACGAGCGAGGCGGAGGCGCTCGCGCGGGCCAACGACACCGTCTACGGGCTCGCCGGTGCGGTGTGGACCCGCGACCTCGCCCGCGCCGAGCGCGTCGCCACGGGCCTGCGGCTCGGGACGGTCTGGGTCAACGACTACCACCCCTACTCTCCCAAGGCGCCGTGGGGCGGCTTCAAGCGCTCCGGCATCGGCCGGGAGCTCGGCCCCGACGGTCTCGCGGAGTACCAGGAGCGCAAGCACATCCACACCAACCTCGCGCCCACCCCGACCGGCTGGTTCGGCGCGTCGGCGCAGCCGCGGTGAGCGCCGCCCGCGACGGCGCCGCGCTGACGGCGACGCACGCCCACGAGACCGTCCGGAGGACCCGGCAGCCATGAGCGACCCGTCCTACGACATCGTCATCGTCGGCGGCGGCTCCGCGGGCTCGGCGCTCGCCAACCGCCTCACCGCCGAGCCCGGCCGCCGCGTGCTCGTGCTCGAGGCCGGCCGTCGCGACTCCCGCGCCGACCCCTTCATCCACATGCCGGCGGCCCTGCCCTTCCCGATCGGCAGCCGCTTCTACGACTGGCGCTACGAGTCCGACCCGGAGCCGCACATGGGTGGCCGGCGGGTCTACCACGCCCGCGGCAAGGTGCTCGGCGGCTCGTCGAGCATCAACGGGATGATCTTCCAACGCGGCAACCCGATGGACTACGACCGCTGGGCGCAGGCCCCGGGGATGGCGCACTGGGACTACACCCACTGCCTGCCCTACTTCAAGCGGATGGAGACCTGCACCGCCGGCGCGGACGCCTGGCGGGGCGGCGACGGGCCGTTGTCGCTGCGGCGCGGTCCGGCGACCAACCCCCTGTTCCAGGCCCTGTTCACCGCGGCCGAGGAGGCGGGCTACCCCCTCACCGACGACGTCAACGGCTACCGCCAGGAGGGCTTCGCGCCCTTCGACGCCAACGTCCACCGCGGCCGCCGGCAGTCCGCGGCCCGGGCCTACCTGCACCCGGTGCGCCGGCGCGCGAACCTCACCGTCAAGACCCGGGCGTCGGTCACCCGGGTGCTCACCGAGCGCCGCGGCGCCGCCGGACCGACCCCGCGGGCGGTCGGCGTCGAGTACGTCCACCTGGGACGGCGCCGTCGGGTGCGGGCCGGCGAGGTGCTGCTGTGCGGCGGGGCGATCAACACCCCGCAGCTGCTGCAGCTCTCCGGCATCGGCGACGCCGGGCACCTCCGCGCCCTGGGGATCGACCCCGTCGCCCACCTGCCCGGGGTCGGGACCAACCTGCAGGACCACCTCGAGGTCTACATCCAGTACGCCTGCAAGCAGCCGGTGTCGATCGCCCCGTGGCTGGCCTGGTGGCGGCGGCCGTGGATCGGCCTCGAGTGGCTGCTGCTGCGCCGCGGGGTCGGGGCGACGAACCACTTCGAGGGCGGCGGCTTCGTGCGCTCCAACGACGACGTCGCCTACCCCAACCTCATGTTCCACTTCCTGCCGATCGCGATCCGCTACGACGGGACCTCGCCCGCGACCGGGCACGGCTACCAGGTCCACGTCGGGCCGATGAACTCCGACGCCCGCGGCGAGGTGCGCATCGTCTCCCGCGACCCCCGGGCCAAGCCGTCGCTGCGCTTCAACTACCTCTCGACCGAGCGTGACCGCCGCGAGTGGGTCGAGGCGGTCCGCGTCGCCCGTGACATCCTCGCCCAGCCGGCCTTCGCCCCCTTCGACGCCGGCGAGCTCTCACCCGGCCCGTCGGTGGCGACCGACGAGGAGATCCTCGACTGGGTCGCGCGCGACGCCGAGACCGCGTTGCACCCGTCATGCACCGCGAGGATGGGGACCGACGCGGAGGCCGTCGTCGACCCCGCGACCTTCGGCGTGCACGGTGTCGACGGCCTCCGCGTCGTCGACGCCTCGGTGATGCCCGACATCACCAACGCCAACATCTACGCGCCGGTGATGATGATCGCCGAGCGCGCCGCTGACGCGATCCGCGGCCTCACCCCGCTGCCCCCTTCCGACGCCCCGGTGTACCGGCACGGACAGACCGGCCTCGCCCCGCCGCCTGCCTGACCCCCGCCCCCTGCCTGACCCCCGTCGGCGAGCGGCCCCACGCCCCAGGGCCGGTCCCGCCACG
>SLNF01000094.1 GCA_007133145.1 Nitriliruptorales bacterium | reverse complement strand
GTGGCCGGGCGCGCCAGGGCTTGCTCGCCCGCTCGGGGCGGGCTCGTCGTCACGGCCGACCCCGCGCTGCCACGCGAAGCGGCGCCAAAAGGTCGGCCAAAGGCTGCTCCGTAGGGTCCCTGGCACCGTGGACGACTGAGCGTCCGCGCGGACCCAGGGAGAAGCCGATGGCAAGCGCGACCCGCCACGAGCCAGTCCGAGCGTCGGGATGGACGCCCCAGGAGCAGTACGTCGTCCTCGCCCACCTCCGCGGCCTGTTGGGGGCAGCCCTGGCCTACACCGGCGATGACCGCCAGGCCGAGTCGCTCGTCCGCGACACCCTGGGTTCGGCGAGCGCTCGTCCGATGGACGTCGACGAGCCGGGCGTGTGGCTGCACGCCCGCCTCTGGACGAGCTTCCAGGAGCGTGCCGGCGGCGACGGGGCCGGCGACGGCGTGGCCGACCCCGAACCTGCACGGACGCTGGGGGAGGCACTCGCGGCGCTGCCCGCCCCGTCGCGGGCTGCCGTCCACCTCGTCGACGTCGAGGGCCTCTCCTACCGACAGTTGGCCCAGGTCCTGGGCGCGAGCACCGCCGAGGCCGCGGCCTTGCTGCACGGCGCCCGCCGTCGGCTCATCGCCGCGATGAGCGCGGGAGGCCGCCGACCGACGGAGGCGGCGAGCTAGCCCAGCCGGGCCTCGCAGGCCGCAATCGCGGCGGCGGCGGTGACGAGCCCGACGTGGCTGAACGCCTGGGGCAGGTTGCCGAGCAGCGCCCCGCCTCCGTACTCCTCGGCGAGCAGGCCGACGTCGTTGCGCACGCTGGCGGCCAGCGCGAAGGTCTCTCGCGCTCCCGCCGCGTCGTCGGCCAGGGCCTGGGCGTGGGCGAGCCAGAAGGTGCACAGCAGGAAGCTGCCCTCCTGCCCCTCGAGCCCGTCGTCGCCCTCGTAGCGGTAGACGAACCCCCCGTCGTCGGTCAGGCGCTCGCGCACCGCGGCGATGGTGGCCAGCACCCGCGGGTCGTCGCCGGGCAGGAGGCCGACGATCGGGATCCTCAGCGCGCTCGCGTCGAGCACGTCCGAGCCGAAGGCCTGGGTGAAGGCGCCGGTCGCGGGGTCGACGCCGCGCTCGAGGATCGCCGCGCGGATGCGGTCCCGCTCGCCGTGCCACCGTGCGAGCTCCTCCATGGAGGGCGCGAGGACGTCGGCCAGCGCGATCGCCCGGTCCAGCGCGACCCAGCACATGAGCTTGGAGTTCAGCATGTGCTGCGGACCGTTACGGACCTCCCAGATGCCCTGATCGGGCTGCTCCCAGCCGTCGATGGCCGCTTGGGCGAGCTGGCGCAGGAACCAGCACGTGGTGTCGTCGAGCGCGCCGAGGTGGTCGCGCAGCCGGGCCACGGCCGAGAGCACCTCGCCGTAGACGTCGAGCTGGACCTGGTCATAGGCGCCGTTGCCGACCCGCACCGGCCGGCTGTCACGCCAGCCCGCGAGGTGGGCGAGGGTGCGCTCGGGCAGGTCGTGCTCCCCCGCGACGCCGTACATGATCTGCGGTGTGGAGCCAGCCTGGAGGTCACCCGCCGCGGCGCCGACCAGCCATTGCACGAAGGCCCTGGCCTCGTGAGGGCAGGCGGCGATCCACAGGGCGTCGAGGGTCAGCGAGGCGTCCCGCAGCCACGCGTAGCGGTAGTCCCAGTTGCGGGATCCGCCGATCTCCTCGGGCAGCGAGGTGGTGGCGGCCGCGACCACCGCGCCGGTCGGCTGGAAGGTCAGCCCGTGCAGCACCCGGCCGCTGCACCGCACCAGGTCCCGCCACGGACCCTCGTAGCGCTGGTGCTCGGCGGCCCACCGCCGCCACGCCCCGGTGGTGTCCTCGAGGCGCCCGGCGACCTCCTCGGGCCGCCACCGCGCCGGCTCGGCCTCCCAGGCCCGCGCCCACTGCAGCGCGACGGTCACCTCCTGGCCGGCCGTCAGGGTCACCCGGCCGCGGGCCCGACTCTGGCCGAACTCCAGCGGGATCTCGGTCCACAGCGCCAACGCCGCCGGGGCGCCCCTCGTACGCACCCCGCCCTCGACCGGGAGCAGCAGGGGGCGGGCCAGGCCGTACTCGGGCCGTGGCGCGAAGTCGACCTCGACCTCGACACGGCCTTCGGTGCACCTGAGGCGGCGCAGCAGGGCGTGCGGCGCGTCCCGGCCGAGCTGGTGGCCGTGATCACCCGGGCGCAGCGCGAGCCCGTCGGTGAGCACGGCGCTGCCTTCGGCGGCCGTGAAGGTCGTCTCGAGCACGAGGGCGTCGTCGCGGTAGCGCCGTCGGCTCCGCGCCTGCCCGGCCGGGCCCAGCCGGAGATGCCCGGCGTCGGGGTCGAGCAGGCGGCCGAGCACGCTCGGGGAGTCGAAGCGCGGGAAGCAGAGCCAGTCGACCGAGCCGTGGCGGGTGACGAGCGCCGCGGAGTGGCCGTCGGAGAGGAACGCATGGTCCTCGAGCGCGACGTCGCTCATCGGCGCTCGAGCAGCTCGCGAAGCCGGGCCGCCGTGGCCTCGGGCGTGACGCCGAGGTGCTCGTAGAGCGCCTCGGCAGCGCCGGAGGCCCCGAAGCGGTCGAGGCCGACCACCTCGTCGGCGAACTCGCACCAGCCCTGGGACGAGGCGGCCTCCACGGCGACCGCGGGCACGTCCGGGGGCAGCAGCGCGTGGCGTTCGGCCGCCGGCCGGGATCGGAAGAGCTCCCAGGAGGGCAGGGAGACGACGCGGGCGCGCACGCCGTCTGCCGCCAGCAGTTCCCGGGCCGCGAGGGCGACGGCGACCTCCGAGCCCGTGGCAACGAGCACGGCGTCGGCGCCGTCGGCGACGACCCGTCCCGTCATGTCGACGCCGTCGGGGTCGAGCACCGGCAGCTTCTGGCGGGACAGCACGAGCGCGACGGGACCGTCGAGCTCGAGCGCCGTGCGCACCGCCTGCGCCGTCTCGTAGGCATCGGCGGGGCGCAACACCGTCAGCCCCGGTGTCGCGCGCAGGGTCGCGAGCTGCTCGACGGGCTGGTGGGTCGGGCCGTCCTCGCCGAGCCCGATGGAGTCGTGGGTGAAGACGTAGAGCACCGGCAGCCCCATGAGCGCCGAGAGGCGGATCGACGGCTTGACGTAGTCGCTGAACACCAGGAAAGTCGCGCCGAAGGGCCGCAGGCCCCCGTGGGCCGCCAGCCCGTTGAGCACCGCGCCCATGGCGTGCTC
>SLNF01000064.1 GCA_007133145.1 Nitriliruptorales bacterium | reverse complement strand
GCGCGGCCGCGCTGCGGGCAGCTCACCGCCTCGGGTCGGCCCTGCCGCAACTACGCCACCGCGAGCGGGCGCTGCGTCGTCCACGCCGACGACCCGCCCGACGACGGCGACCGGGAGCGCCGCCTGCGCGAGGCCGCCCGGCCCGAGCCGCTCGCCGCCGCCGAATGGGAGTCCATCGTCGCCGAGGTCCTCGCCTTCGTGCGGCGGCGCCTGCTCGGCCACTACAAGATCGACCCCTACGGCTTCGACCGCGAGCTCACCGAGCAGGTGCTCATGCCGCTGGCCAGGCCGCTCTACCAGCGCTACTGGCGGGTGCGCACCACAGGCGTCGAGCACGTGCCCGACGGCGCTGCGCTGCTCGTCGCCAACCACTCCGGCACGCTGCCCTTCGACGCGATCATGACGAAGCTCGCGCTGCTCGACGAGCATCCCGCGCGCCGCAACCTCCGCGAGCTCGCCGCCGACCTCGCGCTGCGCACGCCGATCATCGGGCCGCTGTCGCGCAAGACCGGCGACGTCCTCGCCCACGACGACGACGCGCTGCGCCTGCTCGGCGACGGCGAGCTCGTCGGGGTGTGGCCGGAGGGCTTCAAGGGCGTCGGCAAGCACTACCGCGATCGCTACAAGCTCCAGCGCTTCGGCCGCGGCGGCTTCGTCGAGGTCGCCCTGCGCGCCCGCGCGCCGATCATCCCCGTGGCGATCGTCGGCGCCGAGGAGATCTACCCGCTCGTCGCCAACGTCCGCTGGCTCGCCCGGCTGCTCAACCTGCCGTACTTCCCCGTGACCTGGCAGTTCCCCTGGCTCGGTCCGCTCGGGCTCCTGCCGCTGCCGTCGAAGTGGATCATCGCCTTCGGCGAGCCGATTCCCACCGACGACTACCCCGCCGACGCTGCCGACGACCCGATGGCGGTGCTCGAGCTCGGCGACCGCGTGCGCGACACGATCCAGCAGATGCTCTACCGCACCCTCATGGGGCGCCGGTCGATCTTCTTCTGAGCGACCGTCGCCGCGCCGCCTGGTCGCACCCGCCGAGGGCGTTGCGCCGGTGACGGCAGGGTTGGGCTGCCGGTGAGGTGAGGGTGGCCGCCTGCGGTGCGCCGTGCGGCCGCATGGGGCCCACGCTCCGTCGAGCGCCGCGGGCGGGCTCCTACGCTGGGCGCGCAGGGGCGACCGCGACGTCGGCCGTGGGAGGTGGGCGTGGACACGAGCGAGCGGGCGCTGTTCGTCGTCCCCACCTACAACGAGCGGGCGACGATCGAGCCGCTGCTGCGGGGAGTGCTCGCCGCGAGCGACCGCGTCGACGTCCTCGTCATCGACGACGCCTCCCCCGACCGCACCGCGGTGCGCGTCGCCGAACTCGCCGAGGGCGAGCCGCGGCTCTCCCTCGTCGTGCGCAGCGGCAAGCAGGGTCTGGGCTCGGCCTACCGCTTCGGCCTCGGCCGGGCGCTCGCCGCGGGCTACGGTGCGGCGGGGGAGATGGACGCCGACCTCTCCCACGACCCCGCCGACGTGCCGCGGCTGCTCGCCGCCCTCGACGCCGGCGCCGACCTCGCGATCGGCTCGCGCTACGTCGACGGCGGACGCATCGCCGGCTGGCCCGTCCACCGGCTCTGGCTCTCGCGGGGCGGCAACGCCTACGTCGCCGCGGCGACCGGCTGCCCCGTCGCCGACGCCACCGCCGGCTTCCGCCTCTACCGCGCCGCGCTGTTGGCCCGCCTCGACCTCGCGAGCGTGGCCAGCGAGGGCTACAGCTTCCAGGTCGAGCTCGTCCTGCGGGCCTGGCAGGCCGGTGCACGCATCGACGAGGTGCCGGTGACCTTCACCGAGCGCCGGCACGGCGCGAGCAAGCTCGGCCGGGCGGTCATCCTCGAGGCGGTCGCGCGGGTCGCGGGGTGGGGGTGGCGGCTGCGCCGCGGACGGCCTCTCGCACGCTAACGTGCGCGGCGGGCCCACCGCCGGGTGGCCCCGCGAGGGCCAACTGCGTGATGACAACGCGACGCCGGCGTGCTTCAGTGGAGATGTACGCTCCGTAGAACCGACATCCTTGAGGAGTCCGAATGTCCAGTGAACCCCAGCAGCCCGACCCATCGCAGCAGCCGGCAGGTGACCAGCCACCGGAGCAGGCTGGTTTCCAGCAGCCGCCAGCTGCGCAGCCGCCGCCCGCGGGGCAGCAGCCGCCGCCCGCCGAGCAGCAGCCGCCGGCAGGGACGAGCCAGGGCGGCATGGACCCGAAGGTCGGGGGCCTGCTCGCCTACCTGCTCGGTTGGATCGGTGGACTCATCATCTTCCTGACCCAGAAGGACCCGGAGCTCCGCTTCCACGGCATGCAGTCGATCCTGCTCAACGTCGCGATCATCGCGCTCTTCGTGGTGTTGAGCATCCTCGGCGGCATCCTCGGGGCCATCCCCGGTCTCGGCCTCGTCACCGGCCTCGTCGGTCTCTTCCTGACCCCCGTCATTGGGCTCGCCGCCTTCGCCCTCTGGATCTTCATGATGATCAAGGGCTACAACGTCGAGCACTACAAGCTCCCCTGGATCGGGGACATGGCCGAGAACATCGCCGCCGGCAACAGCGCCACGGCGTAGCACGACCGCTACGGCCCTCGGCCGACGCGCCGCCGCATCCCCGGCGACCGGCCGTCCCGAGGGCCGGCAGGCACCCCTGGGACGAAGACCTGCCACGAGCCGAGCTGCGGGGACGGGGACCCCAGCGCTCGGCGACCGACACGCCGCCGCATCCCGCCAGACGGCGCCGCCGACTCCCGCGACGGCCGGCTGCCGTAGGCGACGCCGAAGACGAGGCGTCGCGCAGGCAGGATCGGCGGCGCTGTCGTGTCTACGGCCGGCCGCCGTGCGAGGCCGCCTGCGCGGCGTGGTGGAGGGAGAGAGCCTCGCGAGGGCCTCTGTGGCGGGGTAGAGCAGTGGGAGCGGCGCGACGAGTCCGCGCTGGCGATGGGCGGTTGCGACAGCCCTGCGGCGGGTCGCCTCGAGACTGCATAGGGTCAGCGGGCGATCGCCCAGCGGGGTCGATCGAAGGCGCGGGATGTCCCGCGCTGCCGCGGCCGCCCGACCTGCGGCAGAAGATTCACAGAATCTCTGGAAAACCCTTGATAGCCGCCGTCATACGGGGCATACTTCGAACATGCATTCGACAGCACAGCGGAGCCGGCGCCACCCCCACCCCACCAGCTGCCACCACCCCCACACACCCG
>SLNF01000335.1 GCA_007133145.1 Nitriliruptorales bacterium | reverse complement strand
CGGTGTGGTGGGCCGCGCAGGCGGCGATCGCGAGCCGTGAGCGGCTCCGCGGCGAGGCGATGCTGGCCTTCGCCGACCTGCGCGCGGGCCTGCGCGCCCTCGCGGCCGCGGCCGAGGCCGACGGCCGCCTGCCCGACGCCGAGGACCTCTGGCTCCTCGACGTCGAGGAGGTCGGCGCTCTCGACGACGGCTGGCAGCTCACCGCGTCGGAGGCCGATCGCCGACGGCGCGCGCGGCAGCGCCTGACGGCCTACCGCTTCCCGGAGGTCTTCCGTCGCAGCGACGACCCGGAGCGCTTCCGCGCCGGCCACCCACCCACGCCGGCTGGGGCGCGTCTGCGCGGACGTCCCCTCACCCGGGGCGAGGTCGAGGGCGTGGCCTGGCGCCGCGACGAGCCCGCGACCGCCGCGCCCGTCCACAGCGACGTTGCGCCCCTCGTCCTCGTGGCCCCGAGCGTCGACGCCGGCTGGGTGCCGACGTTCGCCCACTGCGCCGCCGTCGTTGTCGAGACCGGGGGCGACCTGTCCCACGGCTCGATCGTCCTGCGCGAGCTCGGGCTGCCGGCGGTCACCGCCGTTGACGGGGTGACCGCGGCGATCGCCGACGGTGACCGGGTGCGGGTGCGCGCCGGTGTCGGCGTCGTCGAGCGGCTCGGGACCGGCTGAGACCTGGCCTCAGCGGGCGAGCCAGGACAGCGCGAGGAGGGCGTGGGCCGCGGCGAGCGCGGGCACCCGGCCGCGGGAGCGCGGCACGGCGGCCATGACCCCGAGGCCGCCGACGAGCGCGGCGACCGTCGACGCGCCGAGGGGGAGGGTGAGGGTGGCGATGCCGCTGAGTCCGCCGATCGCGCCGCAGGCCCCGAGCGCCTGCGCGGCACGGCGGGGCTGGCGCGTCGCGAGCGTCGGGACGTCCTCGGTGAGGTCACGGTCCCGGTCGCGCAGGTGGATCGCGATGACGAGCGCGGCGAGGCAGGCCGCCGCCGACAGCGCCGACACGGGCGGCACGTCGGCGCCGGCGAGCCAGGCGAGGGCCGCGGCCGGCGCGAGGATGACGAGGACGGGTCCGACGACTTCGGGGGCGAGCACGAGGCGGGTGCCCATCGGCGCGCGCGTCCACAGCCGCGCGGCCCCGAGCAGCGCGAGCGCGCCGAGCCCGACGGCGGGGTGCAGACGCAGGGCGAGGAGGCTGCCGATCACGGCGACGATGAGGACCGGTCCGAGCGCCGTACGGGCGAGGTCGTGGTCGGTCCAGCGCGGGTCCCCGGCGAGCCCGAGTCGGGGATCGTGGCCGCGCTCGGCGTCCCCGAGGCTCGCCCAGATCCCCGCGGCGAGCAGCGTCGCGCCGTGGGCGAGGGTGAGACCAACGCGTCCGGGTTCGTCGAGTCCCGCCGTCCACGCGAGGAGGTAGGGAGTCGAGAACGCGAGCGCGGCGACGTGGGTCGACGCCGCGGTCACGAGCAGGCGACGGCCGACCCGGGCGAGGTCGGCGGCGGCGGCGGGGCGCGCTGCGGTCACGGGGCTCCTCGTGGCCGGTCCGCCGGACCGGCGGAGGGAACGCGGGGGGTGTCAAGGCTACCGGGTGCCCCCGCCGGCCCGTCGGCACCGCAGCGGGCCGGGGCCGGGCACCGGTGGGAAGGAGGCGGCCGGCGGTGTCGCGGGTGGCCATCGGCTCGCCACGGGCGGTTGTGCCGGGCACGAGGCTGCGGTGGGGTGCCCGAACCTGTCACAATGCGTGCATGCCGCCGGGATGCTGGAACGGGTAGACAGGCCGTGCTCAAACCACGGTGTCCTCTGGACGTGAGGGTTCGAGCCCCTCTCCCGGCACGGTCGAAGGGCGGTGAGGGTCGATCGCGGGTCGCGTAGACTCCGCGCCCCGGCGCCGAGGCGCGACTCGCCGACGCCTGGGCACGTGACGCGAGCGAGGAGGAGCCCGGATGCGCCTTGGCAGCCCCGAACGGCGCCTGCACGCGCTGCGGGACGAGGTTCGGCGCCTGCGGGAGCAGGTGCGGGTGCTCGACGAGCAGGTCGCCTACGTCGAAGGGCTCGCCGACGAGGCCCGAACGAAGGCGCTCGTCGCCCAGACGCCGCTCGCCGATCGTGAGCGCGCCGACGCCGAGGAGGACGCCCGCCGGACCCGGGCGCAGCGCGAGGAGGCCGCGGGACGGCTCGCGGCGCTCCTCGCCGAGCAGGACCGCATTCTCGAGGGGATGCTCGAGTAGCGCTGAAGGACCGGGAGGGCGAGGTGACGAGGACCGACGATGCGGGCAAGGAGGAGCCGGTGAGCGAGGTCGCCGAGGACGCGCAGGAGACCTCCTCGCGCGAGCCGGTCCGCGTGCTCATCGCCGAGGACGAGGCCCTCATCCGCCTCGACCTCAAGGAGATGCTCGAGGAGGAGGGCTTCGACGTCGTCGCCGAGGTCAGCGACGGCGCCACGGCCGTGCGCCTCGCCCGTGAGCTGCGGCCCGACCTCGCGATCCTCGACATCAAGATGCCGGTCATGGACGGGATCCAGGCGGCCGAGCAGATCACCGGCGAGCGCCTCTCCGCGGTGCTCATCCTCACGGCCTTCAGCCAGCGCGACCTCATCGAGCGCGCGCGGGCTGCCGGCGCGATGGCCTACCTCGTCAAGCCCTTCCAGAAGCACGACCTCCTTCCGGCGATCGAGATCGCCACCGGGCGCTTCGAGGACCTCCGGGGGCTCGAGGACGAGGTCGGCACCCTCACGAGTCGCCTCGAGGCCCGCAAGGTCGTCGAGCGCGCGAAGGGTCTCCTGCAGGAGCATGAGGCGATGTCGGAGCCCGACGCCTTCCGCTGGCTGCAGCGCACGGCGATGCAGCGACGCGTCACGATGCGCGAGGTCGCCGAGCAGGTCCTCGAGCGGTACGTCGGGGACAGAGGATGAGGCGGTGTCCGCCGCGTAGGCGCGCCCACGGGTGGGCGGCGCGCCGTCGGCTGCTGCAGGCCCCACATCGGCCACTACACTGCTGAGGGTCGGAGCGCCATGGTCGGTGGCACCGATGTCCGGGAGCCCTGCGTCCGCCCGCGGGCTCGGGAGCGCTGGGGGCGCACGTCGCGCCGTTGGGACAGGGAGCGGGACATGAGGCTCGGGTCGCGTGTGCTGGTGGCGCCGATCGTGCTCGCGTTGCTCGTGCTCTCGGTGGCGCCCGCGCTCGCCCAGGACGCCGACGACGGCGAGGCGCTCCAAGGTCGGATCGCCGATCCCGAGCGCGAGCCGATCGCGGGTGTGGAGGTGCTCGTCGTCGACGAGGACGGCGTCGAGGTCGGCCTCGGGGTCACCGACGACGAGGGTGAGTGGTTCGTGCCGCTGCCCGGCCCCGGCACCTACACCGCGACGCTGCTCGAGGAGAGCCTGCCGCCCGACGTCGGGTTGCGCGACCCGGAGCGGGCGAGCCTCGAGGTCGACATCCGGACCGATCAGCAGCGCTCGGTGGGCTTCGCCCTCGGCGAGGAGCGCGGGCCCGGGGCGACGGCGCTGTCACGCTTGCCCCAGAGCCTCCTCAACGGCGTGAAGTTCGGCCTGCTCATCGCGATGACGGCCATCGGCCTGTCGCTCATCTTCGGCACGACCGGGCTCATCAACTTCGCCCACGGAGAGCTCGTCACCCTCGGTGCGATCGTCGCCTACTTCCTCAACGCCGTCGGACCGCAGCTGCCGATCATCGCCGCCCTCGCGATCGCGACCGCGTTCGGTGGTCTCGTCGGCGCGGGACTCGAACGGGGTCTGTGGCGGCCGCTGCGCGAACGCCGCACCGGCCTCATCCAGATGCTCGTCATCTCGATCGGCCTGACGCTCGTCCTACGCCACGTCATGCTCATCGTCTTCGGCGGCGCGAGTCGCACCTACTCCGGCTACGCGGTGCAGGCCCCCATCGAGGCACTCGGGGTGCGGGTGACCCCCCGCGACCTCACCGTCATGGTCTTCTCGGTGCTCGTGCTGCTCGGCGTCGCCTTCCTCCTGCAGCGGACGCGCCTCGGCAAGGCCATGCGCGCGGTGGCCGACAACCGCGACCTCGCGGAGTCCTCCGGCATCGACGTCAAGCACATCATCCTCGTCGTCTGGGTCCTCGGCGGGGCGCTCGCCGCGCTCGGCGGGGTGCTGCTCGGCATCGTCGAGAACGTCAACTACATGATGGGCTTCCGACTCCTGCTGCTCATGTTCGCCGGGGTCATCCTCGGCGGGCTCGGCACGGCCTTCGGCGCCGCGGTCGGCAGCCTCGTCGTGGGCATCGTCACCGAGGTGTCGACGATCTGGCTGACCTCCGAGCTCAAGGACGTCTGGGCGCTGCTCGTGCTCATCCTCGTCCTGCTGTTGCGGCCGCAGGGCATCCTCGGCATCAAGGAGCGGATCGGCTGATGACACTCCGAGCAGGAGGCTGAGGGTGGATCCCGCTGCGATCATCGCCAACGCGCTGCGCGCGGCGCTCGGGCCGAGCGCCGCGGCCTATGCGCTGCTCGCGATCGGTCTGAACTTCCACTTCGGCTACACCGGGCTGCTCAACTTCGGCCAGGTGGGCTTCATGCTCCTCGGCGCCTACGGGGTCGCGATCACCGTGACGGTGTTCGGCGGCAGCCTCTGGCTCGGGTTCGCCGTGAGCCTCCTGCTGGCCGTCGGTCTCGCCCTCCTGCTCGGCGCGCCGACGCTGCGCCTGCGGGCGGACTACCTCGCGATCACGACGATCGCCGCGGCCGAGATCCTGCGCTTCAGCTTCCGCGCCAGCCCTTCGCGCGATCTCACCGGCGGGGTGTTCGGCCTGTCGGGCTTCGCCGAGGAGTTCAACGCGCTCAATCCCTTCACGAGCGGCATCCAGTTCGGCTTCCTCGCCTACAACCAGCGACAGCTGTGGGTGCTCACCGTGGGGTGGAGCCTCGTGGCCCTCGCCGTGCTGCTCACCTACCTCCTGTCGCGCAGCCCGTGGGGCCGCGCGCTCAAGGCCATCCGTGAGGACGAGGACGCCGCGCGCAGCCTCGGCAAGAACGTCTTCGGCTACAAGATGCAGAGCCTCGTGCTCGGTGGGGTGATCGGGGCCCTCGGCGGCGTGGTCTTCGCGCTCAACCTCCAGAGCGTCCACCCCGACACGTTCCTGCCGTTGCTCACCTTCTACTTCTACACGATCCTCATCCTCGGGGGCGCGGCCACGGTGCTCGGACCGGTCGTCGGCTCGGTGCTCTTCTGGTTCCTCATGGCCGGCATGGACGCGACCCTGCGACAGGCCGGAGCCGCGGGGTACATGCCCGACTGGTTCGGCGCCGACGCCCTCGGCGCGGTCCGCTTCCTCGTCGTCGGGATCGGGCTCATGCTCCTCATGATCTACCGACCACAAGGCATCTTCGGCGACCGACGGGAGTTGGCGCTCAATGTCCGCTGAACCCAGCGCGGTCGCGCGCTCGCTCGCTGATGTCGCCGCCGAGCCGGGGGTGAGCAAGCCCGACCCGATCCTCGTCGCCGCCGACGTGCGCAAGACCTTCGGGGGGCTGCGGGCCGTCGACGTCGAGGCGCTCGAGGTCCAGCGCGGCGCGATCACCGGGCTCATCGGCCCCAACGGCGCGGGCAAGACGACGTTCTTCAACGTCCTCACCGGTTTCGACCGCCCCGACTCGGGTCGTTGGACCTTCGACGGCAAGCCGATGTCGGGGATGGCGGCGCACAAGGTCGCCCGCGCGGGCATGGTGCGGACCTTCCAGCTCACGAAGGCGCTCGGTCGGATGAGCGTGCTCGACAACATGAAACTCGCCGCGGTCGACCAGCGTGGGGAGCGCTTCCTCGCCTCGCTCGTCCCTCCGCTGTGGCGGCCGCAGGAGCAGGAGATCGAGGCGCGCGCCGAAGGGCTGCTCGAGTACTTCAACATGATCCACATGCGCGACGAGTTCGCCGCAACGCTCTCGGGCGGGCAGCGCAAGCTCCTCGAGATGGCGCGTGCCCTCATGGTCGAGCCAACGATGGTCATGCTCGACGAGCCGATGGCCGGGGTGAACCCCGCGCTGACGCAGTCGCTGCTCGGCCACGTCACCGGACTCCGCGACGAGGGCATGACCGTGCTCTTCGTCGAGCACGACATGGACGTCGTCATGGGCATCAGCGACTGGGTCGTCTGCATGGCGCAGGGGCAGATCATCGCCGAGGGCACGCCAGACGCGATCGCCCAGAACCCCGAGGTCATCGACGCCTACCTCGGTCGTCGACGCCACCACGAGGAGGAGCGGTCGTGAGCGAGGCGAACCCGCAGCCGGTCGCTGGGTCCCGGGCCGACGGCCCCGCTGCCGCCGACCCGCTGCTCGTCGCCGATGAGCTCATCGCCGGCTACGTCCCCGGTGTCGACATCCTCACGGGCTGCTCGCTCACCCTCGAGCAGGGGCAGCTCGTCGGCATCATCGGACCCAACGGCGCCGGCAAGTCCACCCTCATCAAGGCGCTCTTCGGGCTCGTCGACATCCGCGCAGGCACGGTGCGGCTGCGGGGCGAGGGGATCACCGACCTGCCGGCCCACGAGCTCGTGAGTCGCGGGATCGGCTACGTCCCCCAGGTCGCGAACGTCTTCCCGAGCCTCACGGTCTCGGAGAACCTCGAGATGGGGCTCTTCCTCAGGCCCAAGGAGTGGGAGCGGCGCTTCGCGTTCGTCGCGGGGCTGTTCCCGCTGCTCGCCGACCGTCGAGCGCAGCGCGCAGGGTCGCTGTCGGGCGGTGAACGGCAGATGGTCGCGATGGGGCGTGCGCTCATGATGGAGCCGAGCGTGCTCTTCCTCGACGAGCCCTCAGCGGGCCTGAGCCCCGCGAACCAGGACGAGGTCTTCGACCGCATCGGCGAGATCAACACCGAGGCCGGCATCTCGATCGTCATGGTCGAGCAGAACGCCCGACGCTGCCTCGAGATCGCCGACCGCGGCTATGTCCTCGACCAGGGCACGAACGCCTACGAGGGCACCGGGCGTGAGCTCCTCGAGGACCCGAAGGTCATCGAGCTCTACCTCGGCACGCTCGCCCGCCAGGACGGCTGAGCAACCCCCACACGAGCGGAGGGCCCGGGGCGGGTGCCCGGGCCCTCCGAGGGGTGGTGGTGCGGCAGGTGGCTACTCGATGCGGGCTTCGACCGTGTCGACCTGGACGGGCTCGCCCTGGTCGTCGAACTCGAAGATCTCGTACGTCGCGGTGCTCACGTTGTACTCGTCGTTCCACTCGATCGGGCCGGAGACGCCCTGGTAGTCGATGTCCTCACCGTCGGCGAGGAGGTCACGGCACTCCTCGAAGGAGCTGCACTCCGTGCCGTCCTGGGTGATGCCGAGGAGCTCGGGCTGGAAGTCCGCGGCGTCGAAGCTGCCGGCGGCCTCCGCGGCGAGCGCGAGGATCGTCACGCAGTCGTAGACCTGGCCACCGAAGATCGGGTCGTCGACGCCGTCGATGGCGGTGAGCCGCTCGTTGTACTCGATCGAGGCGCCCGGCGCGGTGCCGCGCATGCCCTCGAGCACGGCGGGGTTGTCGGGGTCGACGCCCTCCCAGAGGCTGGAGCCGCGCATGCCGTCGGCGGTGTAGAGGGCGATGTCCTGCGGCCCGAAGCCGGCCTCGATGAGGTCGGCGATGACCTGGGCGCCCTCGTCGAAGCCGATGATGACGATGGCCTCGGGGTCCTCGGCGATCGCGTTCTCGACATCGGCGGTGTAGCTCGCGGCCTCCGGGTCGTAGAGGACCTCCTCGAGCACGGTGCCACCCTGCTCGGTGATCGAGGCCGAGAGCTCCTCGAGGAAGCCCTGGCCGTAGTCGTCGGCGCGGGCCATGAGCGCGACGTCGAAGAAGCCGTCGGCGATGACGACCTCACCGAGCACCGGCGACTGGAGCACGTCGGTCGGCGCGGTCCGCATGTAGAAGCCGGTCTCCGCCTCGTCGATGACCGGTGCGGTGTTCGAGCCGGAGCACTGCGCCACCTCGGCGCCGGTGATCTGGCCGACGATCTGGGTCGAGATCCCGGAGGCCGCCGCGCCGATGATGGCGTGGACGCCCTCGCCGAGCAGGCGCTCGGTGTCTTCCGAGGCGACGGCCGGGTCACCGGCCTCGTCGCCGCCGCTCACGCTCACGTCCGCTCCGAGGACCCCGCCTGCGGCGTTGATGTCCTCGAGGGCGAGGTTGAGCGACTCGATCTGGGGCGGTCCGAGGAAGGCGAGCGGGCCGGACTCGGGCAGCACGTAGCCGAAGAGCATGCCGTCGGCCTCGGGTGCCTCGACCTCCTCCTCGTCCTCGGGCTCCTCCTCGTCGTCCTCCTCGGGCTCCTCCTCCTCGACGGGGTCCTCCTCGGGCTCTTCCTCGACCTCGTCGTCGTCCTCGGCGCACGCGGCGATGACGAGCGCGAGGGCGAGGAGCAAGGCGAGCATGCGCAGAACCGTGGGTCGCAGCATGGGTGGTCTCCTCTTGTGGTGCGGTCTGGTGGGGCAAAGCGTGGGGTGGCGACCAGCGCCCCCCTGGGATGTGCGGCCTCAGGCTGTTCGACCCGGTCGCCACGACGCTCATCGTAGCCTACGAAGCCCGTAGTTGGAAGACGCGCGGGGTCGACGGTGCGATCGGCGTTCGGGTCACGGCCGGGGTCGGGCCGGCGCGGGGCACCGAGCACCCGCTGTAGGCTCATCGCCGACCGCGACCGTGACGCATCGAGGCGACGTGCCCCCCACCGACCGCCCCGTCCTCGCGCTCCTCGACGGCCACAGCCTGGCCTACCGTGCCTTCTTCGCCCTGCCCGAGGACCTGCAGACGAGCACCGGGCAGCTCACCAACGCCGTCTACGGCTTCGCCACGATGCTCACGAAGCTGCTCGCCGAGCACGCGCCCGACCGGATCGCCGTGACCTTCGACCGCGGGCGGCCCGCCGAACGGCTGGCCATCCTGCCCGAGTACAAGGGGCAGCGCGAGCGCGCGCCCGACGCCTTCCGCGAGCAGCTCCCGCTCATCGACGAGCTCCTCGCGACCCTCGCGATCCCCCGGGTGGCCATGGAGGACGTCGAGGCCGACGACCTCATCGCGACGTACGCGACCGCTGCGGTCGAGGCCGGGATGGACGTCCTCGTCGTGAGCGGCGACCGTGACGTCTTCCAGCTCGTCGACGACCACGTCCGCGTCCTCTACACCAAGCGCGGGATCAGCGACACCGTGCTCATGGACGCCGCGGCGGTCGAGGAGCGCTACGGCGTCGGCCCCGAGCGCTACCCCGACCTCGCGGCGCTGCGGGGCGACGCGAGCGACAACATCCCCGGGGTGCCAGGAGTCGGCGACAAGACCGCGGCGCGCCTCCTCGAGCAGTTCGGCGACCTCGACGGGATCTTCGCCCACCTCGATGAGGTCCGCGGCAAGAAGCTGCCGGCGGCGCTCGCCGAGCACGAGGAGGCCGTCCGCGACGCCCGCCGCGTCGTCGAGCTGCGCCGCGACCTCGAGGTCCCGCTCGAGATCGGCGAGCTGCGCCAGGGTCCCGTCGACGTCGAGGGCGTGCGTCGGCTCTTCGCCACCCTGGAGTTCCGCGCGCTGACCGACCGCCTCCTCGACGCGCTCGGGGTCGTCGGGGAGGCGGGGCGCGACGCCCTCGAGGTCACCCCGCTCGTCCTCGGGCCCGGCGACCTCGCCGCCTGGGTCGCCGCGCTCGAGGACGCTGCGCCGGTCGTCGTGCTCGCCGACACCGAAGGCCATCCTCCGAGCGTGCGCTGGCGCGGTGTCGCCCTCGCCGCCGAGGGGCGCGATCCGGCCGCGGGCCGGCTCGACGACGTCTCACCAGCCGACCGCGAGGCGCTCGCCGGTCTCCTCGCCGACGAGGACCGCTCCCTGCGGACCCACGGGGCGAAGGCGCTGCTCCACGCGGCGGCCTCGCGCGGCTGGCCCGTGGCCGGCCTCGCCTTCGACACCGAGCTCGCCGCCTATGTCGTCGCGCCAGGCAGCCGTTCCTACGACCTCGACGGGCTCGCCCGGCAGTACCTCGGGGCCGAGCTCGCACCCGGCGGGGCCGACGCCGACGACGGGCAGCTCGCCATGGCCGTCGAGGACGACGGCAGCGCGAGGGCGGTGGCGGCGGCTGCGTGCCTCGCCCTCGTCGACACGCTCTCAGGGATCCTCGAGTCGCGCGAGCAGACCGCCCTCGTGCGCGACCTGGAGCTGCCACTCGTGCCGGTCCTCGCGCGCATGGAGCGCGCGGGCATCGCCGTCGACCTCGCGGTGCTCGCCGAGATCGGCGCGACGCTCGGCGGCCGCATCGACCGGCTGCGCGAGGCCATCCACGCCCAGGCGGGCCGCGAGTTCAACCTCGACAGTCCCAAGCAGCTCCAGGAGGTCCTCTTCGACGAGCTCGGGTTGCCGAGGACCAAGCGCATCAAGACCGGCTACTCGACCGATGCCCAGGCGCTGCGCGGCCTCGCCGCCGAGCACCCCATCGCCGAGCTCCTCCTCGAGTACCGCGAGGTGTCGAAGCTCAAGGGCACCTACGTCGACGCGCTCCCACCCCTCGTCGCGCCCGAGACCGGGCGCATCCACCCCGAGTACCTCCAGGCCGTGGCGGTGACCGGCCGGCTGTCGAGCCAGCACCCCAACATCCAGAACATCCCCATCCGCACCGAGACCGGCCGGGAGATCCGCAGGGCGTTCGTGCCGGGGGAGGGCTACGCCAGCCTCCTCGTCGCCGACTACTCCCAGATCGAGCTACGCGTGATGGCCCATCTCTCCGGTGACGAGGGCCTGCTCGCGGCGTTCGCCTCCCACGAGGACATCCACGCCCAGACCGCGGCGATGGTCTGGGACCTGCCGATCCAGGCCGTCGACAACGCGCTGCGCAGCCGCATCAAGGGCATGACCTACGGCCTGGCCTACGGGCTCTCGGCCTTCGGGCTCTCCCAGCAGCTCGGCATCCCCCCCGAGGAGGCCCGCGAGCTCATGGAGGCCTACTTCGCGCGCTTCCCGAAGGTCAAGGGCTACCTCGACGGCGTCGTCGAGCAGGCCCGGCGCGACGGATGGACCGCGACGCTGTCGGGACGGCGGCGCTACCTCCCGGACCTGCGCAGCGACCAGCGGCAGCGTCGGGAGATGGCCGAGCGGATGGCGCTCAACGCGCCGATCCAGGGCACCGCGGCGGACATCATCAAGGAGGCGATGATCGCCGTCGACGCGGCGGTCGCCCGGGAGGGACTGGCCTCGCGGGTGCTCGTGCAGGTCCACGACGAGCTCATCTGCGAGGTCGTCGACGGTGAGGAGGACGCCTTGCGCGAGCTCCTCGTTGCCGAGATGGGCGGCGTCGCCGACCTCGCGGTGCCGCTCGAGGTCGACACCGCCTCGGGGGCGTCGTGGTACGACGCCGAGAAGCACTGAGCGGGCGCTGCGGCGTCGACCCCGCCTCGGGGGCGACGTTGACACTCCCACCGTCGTAGGGGACACTGGCGGCCGCCCGCTCGCACCGTGGGGCTTTTCGGCGTGCACGACGGCCGACGCGTGTCGCTACGGTGGCGGGGCTGACGCTGACCACTCCAGGAGACCGACGCACCCTATGGACCCGACCGCCGACGACACCCAGCCCACCAACGACGAGACGGGCGGCGCGACCGCGACGCTCGCCACCGCGCCACGCATCGAGCGTGACCGCGGCGCCCAGATCGCCCTCGAGGAGTTCGGCTCCCAGGAGGAGTTCGAGCGCGCGCTCGAGGAGACGATCAAGGAGTTCGACGATGGCGACATCGTCGAGGGCGTGGTCGTCAAGGTCGATCCCGAGGAGGTCCTCCTCGACATCGGCTACAAGTCCGAGGGCGTCATCCCCTCGCGAGAGCTGTCGATCAAGCACGACGTCGACCCCAACGAGGTCGTCGAGCTCGGGGACGTCATCGAGGCGCTCGTCCTCCAGAAGGAGGACAAGGACGGCCGCCTCGTGATGTCGAAGAAGCGCGCTCAGTACGAGCGCGCCTGGGGCAAGATCGAGGAGATCCACAAGGCCGAGTCGACCGTCACCGGCACGGTCATCGAGGTCGTCAAGGGCGGCCTCATCCTCGACATCGGCCTGCGCGGCTTCCTGCCGGCCTCGCTCGTGGAGATGCGCCGGGTCCGCGACCTCCACCCCTACGTGGGGCGCGAGCTCGAGTGCAAGGTGATCGAGCTCGACAAGAACCGCAACAACGTCGTGCTGTCCCGCCGTAAGTTCCTCGAGGAGACCCAGTCGGAGTTCCGCCGCGAGTTCCTCGAGACGCTGGAGAAGGGTGAGATCCGCAAGGGCACGGTCTCCTCGATCGTCAACTTCGGTTCCTTCGTCGACCTCGGTGGCGTCGACGGGCTCGTCCACGTCTCCGAGCTCTCCTGGAAGCACATCGACCACCCCGGCGAGGTCGTCGAGGTCGG
>SLNF01000243.1 GCA_007133145.1 Nitriliruptorales bacterium | reverse complement strand
TCGGTCGAGTGGCAGCCGATGCAGCCGTGGACCGCGACGAGCTCCTCACCGTGCTGGGCGGTCGCGTCGAGGTCGCGCTCGTCGCGCTCGTCGGCCCCGCAGGCGGCGAGCGCCAGGGCCCCGGCGAGCAGCAGCGGCGTGAGGGCGCAGGCGGGCAGCGGTCTCAACGGTCCACCTCCGGGGCGGGGCGCATGCCCTCCTCGTCGAGGAGCTCGTCGAAGTCGAGGTCGGGCGAGGTCACCTCGTCGGGCCGCTCCTGGCTGGCCGCCCAGCGGAACCAGAGGAAGGCGATGCGGCCCCAGAGGATGAACCCGGCGACGATCTTCATGATGAGCCCGGCGTTGCGCTGGTCGAGCGTCGGGTCGATCGTCCCGACGCGCGGCGCGAGCTCGAACGTCGAGTACAGCGGGTACTCGGCGAAGGTGAGGAAGGACGCGGGGATCGTCGGCAGGACCGACTGGGCGAAGAGGTAGGCCATCGCCACCGGCGTCGACAGTCGGGGCACCTCCGGGAGCGGCGAGAGCACCGGCATCCAGAGGATGAGGCCGCCGAACAGCCACGACAGGTCCATGGCCATGGCCCCCACCGGGCTGGCGAGCAGCACATCGGCGAAGGCCGGCGCGTGGGTCGACAGCGCGATCGTGTTGAAGATGACGATCGCCGGCAGGCCGCGGGCGAGCATGCGCGCGGTGTCGCGCACCCGGCCCTCGGGCAGGAGCCGGCGGGCGAGCCAGACCGGGGTGCCCTTGAGCAGCAGGGGGGCCACGACGAGGGTGATGAGGATGAAGCGCAGCATGCCGACGCTGGCGAGGTAGCCGGCGCCGAGCGTGCCGATGGGCCAGTCGACGCTCGCGTGGAAGACGAGCGCCCCGACGACGAAGGCGGTGATCTTGCGGCGGTTGCGCCGCCGCCGCTCCTCGCTGAACGCCGGCGGGGCGAGGCGCCGCCACGCGAGGAAGTAGGCGCTCAGCAGGCTCAGGGTGAACAGCCACGCGCCCAGGTAGAAGCGCGGGGTCCAGTCCCAGGCCTGCTCGGTCGCGGCGCACCACCACTCCATCAGGGCCTCGCGCTAGTCTCGGGCCGCCGCGACGCCGTCGACGAGCGCGCGGAGGTCGTGGGTGAAGTCCGACTGCCGGGTCCCCCAGGGGTAGGCGTAGTGCGCGTGGTCGTCGTCGGGCAGGAAGGCGAGCACCTGGGCAGGGTGGCCGACCTCGTAGAAGCCGTCGTCGTCGGGCTCCTCGAAGACCGGGCGTGGGAGGTTGAGGTCGGTCATGAGCCCGACGATGTCGTCGAGGTCGCCGGTGAGCCCGACGAAGTCGTCGTCGAAGGAGCCCATGAAGACCTCGAGCGCCTCGGGGGTGTCGCGCGCAGGGTCGGTGGTGACGAAGAGGACGTTGATGCGGTCGGTGATCGTCGAGGGCAGCCGGTCGAAGACCGAGGTGAGGTTCGCCATGTGCACCGGGCAGATGTCGGGGCAGCTCGCGTAGCCGAAGAAGGCGAGCGTGAGCTCGCCGTCGGTCTCGGCGCGCAGGTCGAAGGGCTCGCCGTGGTGGTCGGTGAGGACGACGTCGGGCTTGGCGACGGGCTCCTCGAGGGCCACGCCGAAGACGCCGTCCTCCCCCGCCTCGAGGCGCTCGGTCGCCCCGGCGTCGCACCCGGCCAGCAGCAGGAGGCCGAGGGCGAGCAGCCCGAGGGCCAGCGGCCTAGCCCGCGTCGTCATCGCGGCCCTCCCCCTCGCCGTGGTCGCCGTGCTCACCGTGGTCCCCGTGGTCCCCGTGGTCGCCATGCTCGCCATGCTCGCCGTGCTCGCCATGCCCGCCGACGGTCGGCACGACGTCGACGTCGACGGTGACCTCCCCACCGCGGGCGAACGCGAGGGTGAGCTCGTAGGTGTCGCCCTCGGCGAGCTCGGTCTCGAGGCCCATGAGCATGACGTGCAGCCCACCGCGCTCGAGGGTGACCCCCTCGCCGGCGGCGACCTCGATGCCGTCCTCGAGCTCGACCATCCGCGCGCTGCCGTCATCGTCGATGACCGACTCGTGGAGCTCGACGCGCGCGGCGACGTCGGTGCGCGCCGCGACGAGGGTGTCGCCCTGCGGTCCAGGATCGCCGATCGTCGCGTAGACCGCGGCGACGTCGGGCGCGGCGGGCTCGGGGGTCTCGGCGCCGGTGACCTCCGGGGGCGAGGCCTCGCCCGGGTCCTCGGCGGCGCAGCCGAGGCTGAGGCCGAGCAGGGCGAGGGCGGTCAGGGAGGCCGCGAGGCGGGTCATGAGGGGCGCTCTCCTGCGACGAGGCGGGGCAGGTCGGCGACCCAGCCCTCGCGACTCGTGCCGAACGGGAAGACGAGACGGGCGGTGTCGTCGGCGCCGAAGGCGAGCACCTGTGAGGGGTGGGTGACCTCGTAGGAGCCGTCGGGGCGCTCGCCGAAGACCTCCGCGGCGGGCTGGCCGAGCGCGGCGAGCGCGGCGTCGACCTCCTCGGGGGTGCCGGTCAGCCCGGTGAAGCCCTCGTCGAAGGCCGCGAGGTAGCGCGCGAGGCGCTCGGCGTCGTCGCGCGCGGGGTCGGCGGTGACGAAGACGACGCGCAGGTCCCCGGTGTCGAGGCCGGCCTCCTCCATCGCCCCGGCGATCTGCGCGAGGTGCGCGGGACAGATGTCGGGGCAGCTCGTGTAGCCGACGTAGAGCAGGGTCGGCTCGCCGGCGGTCTCCTCGGCGAAGTCGAAGGGCTGCCCGTCGGTGTCGGTGAGCACGAAGTCCGGCCGGGGGATCGGCTCGGCGAGCACCGCGCCGTGGAAGCCCGTCGCCTCGGGGTTGGGCAGCGGGTTCTGCAGCAGCTGCGCCCCGGGGTGCTCGGCGAGCGCGGCGGCCGACGGAGCCTCGTCGGCGCTGCCCGTGAGCGTGGTGGCGAGCACCGCGAGCGCGCCGACGGCGAGGAGGACCGCGCCGGCGGCCAGCGCCCGCAGTCGAGGTGGCAACGCACGGACCCGACCCATCGAGGCGAACGGTACCAGCGGCCCCGACGGCCTTCACCCGCCGCGCAGCCTCATGTACCCCCCACGCGTCGAAGACGGGGGAGGCGCGTGCCGCGCCGTCCCGGCCGGCACCGCGGCGCCCGCCGGGACGGTCTCGCTCAGGTCCGGAACGGCGTCGTGTACGACGCGAGCGTGTCGATGTAGTTCGCCCGCTCGAAGGCCGCCGGGTCGGCGGTGGCCTCCTGGCTCACGCTGCCCTTGAGCTGGGCGACGCTCTCGTACTCCTCCTCGGCCATCCAGTGCTCGAGCTCACGCAGGAGCACCCCGACGTGGGCGGCGCCGTGCTTGAGCACCGCCGAGGTCGTCATCGCGACGTCGGCGCCGGCGAGCAGCGCCTTGGCGAGGTCCTCGGAGGTGTGGATGCCGCTCGTGAGCGCGAGCGAGGCCTGGATGCGGCCGTAGAGGATCGCGATCCAGCGCATCGGCAGGCGCATCTCATCGGAGCTCGACAGCACGAGGTTGGGGGTGACCTCGAGGGTCTCGAGGTCGATGTCGGGCTGGTAGAAGCGGTTGAAGAGCACGAGGCCGTCGGCGCCGGCGGCGACGATCCGCTGCATGCTCGCGGGGATCGACGTGAACTGCGAGCCGACCTTCACGGCGAGCGGGACGGCGATCTCGGGGCGCAGCGCGGCGACGAGGTCGGTGTAGCGGGCCTCGACCTCCTCGCTCGTGGCCTCGGCGTCGGCGGCCACGAGGTAGACGTTGAGCTCGATGGCGTCGGCGCCGGCCTCCTCGAGGAGCTTGGCGTAGCGCAACCAGCCGCCCTCGGTCGTGCCGTTGAGCGAGGCGATGACCGGGCAGGACAGCCGCTCCTTGGCGTCGGCGACGAGGTCGAGGTAGCGGTCCGGCCCGGTGTTGTAGTCGCTGAGGTCGGGGAAGAACGACATCGCCTCGCCGAAGCCCTCCGCGCTCTGGGAGAGCATCGCGTCGATCTCGAGTTGCTCGTGGGTGAGCTGCTCCTCGAAGAGCGACGGCAGCACCACCGCGCCCACGCCGGCGTCGTCGAGTTCGGCGAGCGTGTCGAGCCTGCCGGTCAGCGGTCCGCAGGAAGCCACCACCGGCGAGCGCAGCGCCAGCCCGAGGTAGCGCGTCGAGAGGTCCATCACGCCTCCTGTCCCGTCTCAGCCTCGTCGTCCTCGTCCTCGGCGGGCTCCTCGGCGAGCTCCGCCGGCATCTTGCGCTTCACCTCGGCCATCTGCTCGTAGAGACGCCAGCGCTCGTCGATGTTCGTCTGCGCCATCGCGAGCAGTTGGTCGGAGGCCTCGGGGTCGGTGCGCTGGAGCATCGCGAAGCGGGCCTCGGAGAGGGCGAAGTCGCGCACCGGCTTGCTCGGGGCCTTGGAGTCGAGCCGCAGGGGGGTCGTCTCCGCGTCGTCGTCGGGGTGGTAGCGGAACAGCGGCCAGTAGCCGCTCGCGACCGCGTCCTTCTGGTGGGTCATCGACGTGCCCATGTCGATGCCGTGGGCGATGCATGTCGAGTAGGCGATGATGAGCGAGGGGCCCGGCCAGGCCTGCGCTTCGGTGAACGCCCGGACGGTCTGCATGTCGTTCGCGCCCATCGCGACCTGGGCGACGTAGACGTGACCGTAGGCCATGGCGATCATGCCCATGTCCTTCTTCGGCGTGCCCTTGCCGCTCGTCGCGAACTTCGCCGACGCCGCGAGCGGGGTTGCCTTCGAGGCCTGCCCGCCGGTGTTGGAGTACACCTCGGTGTCGAGGACGAGCATGTTGACGTTGCGACCACTGGCGAGCACGTGGTCGAGGCCGCCGAAGCCGATGTCGTAGGCCCAGCCGTCGCCCCCGACGATCCACACCGACTGCTCGACGAGGTTGTCGGCGAGCGCCTCGAGCCGCGCGGCGCGGGGATCGTCGATCTCGGCGAGCCGCGCCTTGAGCGCGGCGACCCGCTCACGCTGGGCCGCCACCTCGGCGTCGGTGGTCTGTGATGCCTCGAGCAACTCGTCGACGGCGTCGTCGCCGAGCTCGCTCGCGAGGCTGCGCAGCAGCGTCCTGGCGGCGTCGGCCTGCGCGTCGAGGGCGACGCGCATCCCGAAGCCGAACTCGGCGTTGTCCTCGAACAGCGAGTTCGACCACGCCGGACCGCGTCCCTCGGCGTTCGTCGCCCAGGGGGTCACCGGCAGGTTGCCGCCGTAGATCGACGAGCAGCCGGTGGCGTTGGCGACGACGATGCGGTCGCCGTAGAGCTGGCTGAGCAGCTTGAGGTAGGGCGTCTCGCCGCAGCCCGCGCACGCGGAGCTGAACTCGAAGAGCGGCTCGAGCGCCTGCGAGCCCTTCACCGTCGCGAGCTTGAGCTGCTCGCGATCGATCTCGGGGATCTCGAGGAAGAAGTCGAAGGCCTTGCGCTCGGCCTCGCGGTGCTCCTCGGCAGGCTCCATGTTGATCGCCTTGTGCCCGCTGACCTCCTTCGACTTCGCCGGGCAGACGTCGACGCAGATGTTGCAGCCGGTGCAGTCGTCGGGCGCGACCTGAATCGTGAGCTTGTGCCCGCGGAGGTCGCGCGCCTTGTAGTCCTTCGACTTGAACTCCGGAGGGGCGCCCTCGAGCTCGGCGGGGTCGAAGATCTTCATGCGGATCGCCGCGTGGGGGCAGACGATCGCGCACTTGCCGCAGTCGATGCAGAGCTCCTTGTCCCAGATCGGCAACTCGAGGGCCAGGGAGCGCTTCTCGTACTTCGACGTGCCCGTCGGGAACGTCCCGTCGACCGGCAGCGCGCTCACCGGCAGGAGGTCACCCTCGCCGGCGATGATGCGCCCGAGGACCCGCTGCACGAAGTCCGGGGCGTGGTCGGGCACGGGGGGCAGACGGCGCAGGCCGCTGCCGCCCTCGGCGGGCACCTCCACGCGGTGCAGCGCCTCGAGCGCGGCGTCGACGGCGGCGATGTTGCGCTCGACGACCGTGCGTCCGCGCTTGCCGTAGGTCTCCTCGATCGCGTCCTTGATCCGCCGGATCGCGTCATCGACCTCGAGCAGATCGGCGAGGGCGAAGAAGCACGGCTGCATCACGGTGTTGATGCGCCCGCCCATGCCCGCCGCACGCGCCACCGAGACCGCGTCGATGACGTAGAACTCGAGCTCGCGCTCGACGATCGTCTCCTGGATCTCCTCGGGCAGGTGGTCCCAGACCTCCTCGGGCCCGAACGGGCTGTTGAGGAGGAACGTCGCGCCGTGCTTGGCCTTTTCGAGCACGTCGGTGCGCTCGAGGAAGCCGAACTGGTGGCAGGCGACGAGGTCGGCCTCCTCGATGAGGTAGGTCGCGTCGATCGGCTCCTCGTCGAAGCGCAGGTGGCTCACGGTGACCGCGCCGGCCTTGCGGCTGTCGAACTGGAAGTAGCCCTGGGCGAAGAGGTCGGTGCCTTGGCCGACGATCTTCACGGAGTTGCGGTTGGCGCCCACCGTCCCGTCGGCGCCGAGGCCGTAGAACACCGCTCGGACCTTCACGTCGTCCTGCGGCAGCGTGTCATCGGAGTCGAGCGAGAGGTGGGTGACGTCGTCGCGAATGCCGACCGTGAAGGGGTTGCGCGGCACGTCGGCGTCGAGCTCGGCGAAGACCCCGCCGACCATGCGCGGCGTGAACTCCTTCGAGGACAGACCGTAGCGACCGCCGATGACCCGCGGCATCGCCGGGCCGAGCGAGCGGGACAACGCCGTCACGACATCGAGGTAGAGCGGCTCGCCCAGCGCGCCGGGCTCCTTCGTACGGTCGAGGACCGCCACCCCGCGCACGGTGTCGGGCAGGGCCGCGAGCAACGCCTCGGTGGGGAACGGGCGGTACAGCCGTACGATGAGCGCCCCGACCTTCTCACCGCGGGCGTTGAGCGCGTCGACGGCCTCGCGGGCCGCACCGGCGCCCGAGCCCATGAGCACGACCACGCGCTCGGCGTCGGGCGCGCCGTGGTAGTCGACGAGGGAGTAGCGGCGCCCGGTGCGCTCCGCGACGCGGTCCATGACGTCGGAGACGATGCCGGGCAGCGCCTCGTAGAACGGGTTGCAGGCCTCGCGCGCCTGGAAGAAGACGTCGGGGTTCTGCGCGGTGCCGCGCAGGACGGGGCTCTCGGGGGTCAGCGCACGGGAGCGGTGCGCCTGCACGGCCTCGTCGTCGACGAGCGCGGCGATGTCCTCCTCGGACAGCAGGTCGATGGTGTTGACCTCGTGGGAGGTGCGGAAGCCGTCGAAGAAGTGCAGGAACGGGATGCGCGACTCGAGCGAGGCGAGGTGGGAGACGAGCGCGAGGTCCTGCGCCTCCTGCACCGAGGAGGACGCCAGCAGCGCCCAGCCGGTCTGGCGGCAGGCCATGACGTCGGAGTGGTCGCCGAAGATCGACAGCGCGTGCGTCGCCACGGTGCGGGCGGCGACGTGGATCACCGCCGGGGTGAGCTCCCCGGCGATCTTGTACATATTCGGGATCTTGAGCAGGAGCCCCTGGCTCGCGGTGAAGGACACCCCCAGCGCGCCCTTCTGGATCGCCCCGTGCAGGGTGCCGGCGGCGCCGGCCTCCGACTGCATCTCGACGACGTCGGGCACGGAGCCCCAGATGTTGGGTCGACCCTGCGCCATCCACGCGTCGCAGAACTCGCCCATTCCCGAGGACGGCGTGATCGGGTAGATCGCCGCGACCTCGGACAGCGCGTAGGCAACGCGCGCGGTGGCCTCGTTGCCGTCGATCGTCGCTTGGGTGGTGGTCGTTGTCGGCGCCGCCATTGCTGACCTCCGGAGACAGGGGCGCTGCGCACGCGGTCACAACGCCGCAGCAGGGTGGCGGGCGCAACGTAGGCGCACCGACACGTTGGGGATCATGCCGATGGTCCCGCGCCTGCGGGGACGATCGTCGGCGGTGCGGACGGCCCTACCGACCGAGCGCGTCGGCGGCCAGCCCCATGAGGAGGGCCTCGACGGCGAGCCGTGGCTGGGCGTTGGCGGCCAGGGCCTCGCGCGTCGCGAGGATCGCGTCGAGCCCGGCCAGCAGCGCCGGCGGGCGCACCACTGCGGCGTCGGCGACCAGGCCCTCCGGGTCGTCGGCGTGGACCGCCTCGGCGGGATCCCCGCCGGTGGCCACGAGCAGGACGTCGCGGTACCACGAGGCGAGGTCGTCGAGGGCGCCGCGCACGACCGCGGTGCGCGCGTCGCGCTTGCGCCGGGTCTCGGCGCTGTCGAGCTCGGCGGCGAGCTCGCGCGGCAGCGACCCCCCGTGGGCCTCCTCCAGTCTCCTGCGCTGCTCGGCAACTGCCCTCTCCGCGGCCTTCGCGTGGGCCTCCGCGCGCTGCTCGATGGCGAAGGCCTCCTCGAGGGCCACCGCCTGGGTCTCGGCGCGCATCCTCCTCAGCACGGCGCGATGCCGCCGCAGGGCGGCCAGCCCCCCGTCGGCGAGCTCGGCGAGGCGGGCCGGCGAGCCGAGGCACGCCCGCACCGCGAGCGCCCGGTCCTCGTCGTCGTCGAAGGGGAGGTCGGCCGCGAGGTCGGCGAGGGTCGACGCGTCGAGCGCGGCGAAGCGCAGCGGCCGGCAGCGCGAGAGGATCGTCTCGGGCAGCGCGTCGGGGTCGGCGACGTCGAGCAGCCAGACCGTCCGCCCCGGGGGCTCCTCGAGGCCCTTGAGGAAGGCGTTGGCCGCCGCGAGGTTCATGCGGTCGGCCATCCGCACGTGGAGGATCTTCCACCCCCCCTCCCCCGCCGACAGCGCAGCCGCGGGCAGCCAGCGGGTCCGCACGTCCTCGACGCGGTGCAGCGCCCCGGTCGGCGAGAAGGCCTGCAGCGCCGGATGGGTCCCCGCGAGCGCCCGCTCGCAGGCCTTGCAGACGCCGCAGCCGGTGGGCTCGTGGGGGCAGACGAGCGCGGCGGTCAGCGAGCGCGCCGCCTGCTCCTGGCCGACCCCCTCGGGCCCGGTGAACGCCCAGGCGTGGCCGAGCTCGCCGCCGGCGACCGCGCGCTGGAGGACCTCGACGACACGCGCCTGCCCGGGGATCTGCCAGAGGGCCGGCGCCGGGGCGTGGGAGGCGGGGGCGCTCATCGACGGCGGCCCTCCGAGAGCTCCTCGTCGGAGGGGCGCGGGGACGTGGCGGCCCGGTCGGAGCCCGCGGCGCGCTCCTCCTCGGAGGCGCTCGCGGACGCCGCTGCCCGGTCGGTGCCGGTGGCGTCCTGCGCCGAACCGGCGGCCTCCCCCCTGGCTTCGGCGGCCCCCCGCCCCGAGCCGGCCGCGGCCCCGGCGACGGTCTCGGCCTCGCCGGCCTCCAGGGGGAGCCACGGGTGCAGGCCGACGCGGACCTGCCGTGCGACCTCCTCGGGCACGCCGGACGCGTCGAGCACGACGAAGCGGTGGCGGTGGAGCTTCGCGAGCCGCAGGAAGCCGCGCGCGACCTCGCGGTGGAAGGCGAGGCTCTCCCGCTCGAGCCGGTCACCGGCGGGCGCCTCACCGGCCTCCTGCTCTTGCCCCGCGCCGGGCCCGGCGTCGTCGCGCTCCTCGCCGTCGCCGTCGCCGGCGCGGGCGTCGGCGGCGGTGCGCCCGCGCGCCCGGCGCAGCCCCTCGTCGACGTCGAGCGTGAGCAGGACGACGGCGTCGGGAAGCAGGCCTTCGACGGCCCAGCGGTTGATCTCGCCGACGTTGTCCTCGCCCAAGCCGCGGGCCATGCCCTGGTAGACGAGCGAGCTGTCGAGGAAGCGGTCGGAGATCACGACCTTGCCCTCCTCGAGCGCGGGGCGGATGACCTCCGCGACGTGTTCGGCGCGCGCGGCGGCGTAGAGCAGCGCCTCGGTGCGGGCGTCCATGTCCCCGGCGTCGGGGTCGAGGAGCACCTCGCGGATGCGCTCGGCCACCGGTGGGCCGCCGGGCTCGCGGGTGACGACGACGTCGTAGCCCTCCGCCCGCAGCGTCGTCGCCAGCGCCCCCACCTGGGTCGACTTGCCGGTGCCCTCCCCGCCCTCGAAGACGATGAAGCGCCCGGTCGTGGCGAGCGGCGCCCCCTGCAGCAGCCGCACCGGACGGGCCTCCTCGCCGCCAACCCGCCACAGCCCGCGGCCGGAGACGAACGCGGCGACGAAGGCCACGAGTCCCGCGAGGATGATCGTGATCCGCACCCCCGACATCGTCACGATGCCGCCGCCGACGATGAGCGTGCCCTGCCCGATCGCGCCGGCGACGAACGGGGCGAGCCCGAGGGAGGCGAACATCGCCACACGCGTCGAGGTGTAGAACGCCGCGAAGGTCTTGCCGCGGATCTCGTTGCGGGTGTGGTGCTGCAGGAGCGTGTAGCCGATGACGAAGCTGAAGCCCGCGGCGAAGCCGAGGGCGCCGCCGCCGACGAGCACCGGCAGGTAGGACTGCAGCACCCCGATGACCACCGCGATCGCCGCCGTCGAGGCGAGGCCGACGGCGAAGGCCCGCTCATTGCGCACCCGTCGCGTGAGGAACGGCGAGGCGGCGAGCCCGGCGACGAGGCCGGCCCCCACCGCGGTCATGAGGGTGAACCAGTCGGTCTCGGGACGGCCGAGGGTCTGGCTCACGAACGCCGGCCCGAGGGTGATGACCGCCCCGGCGCCGAAGAACACGCCTACGACGCCGGTGATGAGCGCGCGGATGACCGGCAGGTCGCGGATGAAGCGGAGGCCGTCCTTGAGCTCGGCGACGACACCCGCGCCCCCTTCACGGGAGTCCTGGGGGCGGCGCGCCTGCGTCGTGAGCCGCAGGCGTCCGAGCAGCGCCGCGGCGACGAGGAACGTGAGGGCGTTGACGAGCAGGGCGGCCACCGTCGGCTCGATCGTCACGAGGCCGAGCGTCTCGAGCGCCCCGGCGAAGAGCACCATGACCGTGCCGACGAACGCACCGAAGGGCAGGGTGCCGTAGGTCACGAGGAGGTTGAGCTGGTTGGCCTGCGGCAGGTAGCGACGATCGACGAGGTTGGGCAGCAGCGCGTCCTTCGCCGAGAGGAAGAGCAGGGAGAAGGTCTCGACGGCGAAGGTCAGCGCGAAGAGGGCCACGAGGTCACCGGTGAAGGCGATGACCGCGAACAGCCCTCCGCGCATGAGGTTGGTGACGACGAGCAGACGCTTGCGGTCGTAGCGGTCGGCGAGCACGCCGGCGACCGGCCCCATGAGCAAGCTCGGGAGCAGGCGGGCCATCATGATCCCGCCGAGGGCGAAGAGCTGGAGGCGGGCCTGTCCGGCGTCGGCGGAGAGGCTGATGACGAGCGCCTGCAGGGCCACGAGCCCGATCCAGTCGCCGAGGCCCGACGACAGCGCCGCGAAGAACCACAGCCGGTAGTTGCGGTTGCGCAGCAGCGCGCGGTAGGCGCTCCTCGCGCCGACCGTGCCCTGCGTCGCGCTGCTCGCGGTGGCGATCGCTCGGCCCCTTCGCTCGCCCTGCCTCGGACTCGGCGTCAGCGCCGCCTCGCTCGCAGGGTAGCCCCCGTGGGCGCCCGCGACCCCGTGGGCCGTCCCCCTCAGCGGCGCGCGGCGCTGCGCCGACCCGGCACGAACTCCTCGGGCTGCACCCGCTCGGGGTCGGGGTCGACCTCGACCTTCTCGCCACAGTGCGCGCAGGTGCCGGTGGGGACCTTGGCGTTCTTGCGCGGAGGCTTGAGCGGCCCCCCGCAGGCCGGGCACGGCCGCGCCAGCGGCTGGGTCCACAGTGCGAACTCGCAGTCGGGGTAGCGGTTGCAGCCGTAGAAGGGCTTGCCGTAGCGGCTCGTGCGCTGCACGAGGTGCCCCTCACCGCAGGCCGGGCAGGCGAAGCCGATGCGTTGCTCGACGTTGACGATGCCCTTGCAGGAGGGGTAGTCCTGGCAGCCGTAGAAGGGTCCGAAGCGCCCTTGGCGGCGGATCATCCCCTTGCCGCACTCGGGGCAGGGCACGTCGTCGTCGGGCTGGAGCTCCTCGACGGTGGTGACGTTGCCGTACTCGTCGAGCGGCAACGTGCCCTTGCAGTCGGGCCAGCGCTCGCAGGAGGCGAACCACTGGCGCGACTTGCCGCTGAAGACCTTCTCCGTGCCCGCACCGCACTCGGGGCACGCCACGTCCTCGATGGGGATGCGTGGCCGCTCGGGCTTGCGCTCGGCGATCCAGCCGTCGACCTCGTCGAGGAAGCCCGAGACCATCGGCTCCCAGCGCTGCGAGCCCGCGGCGACCTCGTCGAGCTCGGCCTCCATCCGCGCGGTGAAGGACACGTCGACGACCTCGGAGAAGTGCTGCTTGAGGTAGGCGGTCACGACCTCCCCGAGCGGGGTGGGGAAGAAGCGGCGGGACTCGAGGCGGACGTACTCGCGCTGCACGAGCACGGCGATGATCGACGCGTAGGTCGACGGCCGGCCGATGCCCTGCTCCTCGAGGACCTCGATGA
>SLNF01000295.1 GCA_007133145.1 Nitriliruptorales bacterium | reverse complement strand
CGCCCAGCGGCTGCTGGGTGATCATCGAGTACGGGCCCGTCGAGCGCGCGTGGATCTTGTCGTCGACGAGGTGGAGCAGCTTGAGGATGTACATGTAGCCGACGGTGATCGGCTCGTCGATGGGCTCGCCGGTGCGCCCGTCGATGAGCTCGGCCTTGCCGCTCTCGTCGATGAGGCGGTCGCCGTCGCGGTTGGGCCGGCTGTGGGCGAGGAGGTCGCTGAGCTCGGTCTCCTTGCAGCCGTCGAAGACCGGGGTAGCCATGCGCTGGCCGCCGTCGACGTCGACGCGGTCATCGGGCCAGCCCACGGCGTCGAACCACGCGGGCCGCTCGTCGAACTGCCAGCCGCTCGAGGCGACCCAGCCGAGGTGGGTCTCGAGCACCTGCCCGACGTTCATCCGACTCGGCACGCCGAGGGGGTTGAGGATGACGTCGACGGGGCTGCCGTCGGCGAGGAACGGCATGTCTTCCTCGGGCAGGATCTTCGCGATGACGCCCTTGTTGCCGTGACGTCCGGCGAGCTTGTCGCCGTCGGAGATCTTGCGCTTCTGCGCGACGTAGACGCGGACGAGCTCGTTGACGCCCGGCGGCATCTCGTCGCCGGCCTCGCGGTCGAAGGTCCGCACGCCGATGACGCGGCCGGACTCCCCGTGGGGCACCTTCAGGCTCGTGTCGCGCACCTCGCGGGCCTTCTCACCGAAGATCGCGCGCAGGAGGCGCTCCTCGGGGGTGAGCTCGGTCTCGCCCTTGGGGGTGACCTTGCCGACGAGGATGTCGCCGGGGGCGACCTCGGCGCCGATGCGCACGATGCCCTTCTCGTCGAGGTCGGCGAGCATCTCCTCCCCGACGTTGGGGATGTCGCGTGTGATCTCCTCGGCGCCGAGCTTGGTGTCGCGGGCGTCGACCTCGTGCTCCTCGATGTGGATCGACGTCATGACGTCGTCCTTGACGAGGCGCTCGGAGATGATGATCGCGTCCTCGAAGTTGTAGCCCTCCCAGGACATGAAGGCGACGAGCAGGTTGGCCCCGAGGGCCATCTCACCACGCTCGGTGCAGGGGCCGTCGGCGATGACCTGCCCGGCGACGATGGTGTCGCCCTCCTCGACGACGGGGCGCTGGTTGTAGCAGGTGCCCTGGTTGGTGCGCTCGAACTTGCGGAGGAAGTGCTTCTCGAGGCGCCCGTCGTCGGTCTTGGCGATGATCCGGTCGGCGGCGACCTCAACGACGGTGCCGTCGGCGTCGGCGGTGATGACGTCGCCGGTGTCGCGGGCCGCCTTGCCCTCGAGGCCGGTGCCGACGAACGGCGAGTGCGCGCGCATGAGCGGGACGCTCTGGCGCTGCATGTTCGTGCCCATGAGGGCGCGGTTGGCGTCGTCGTGCTCGAGGAACGGGATCATCGCCGCGGCGACCGAGACGGTCTGCCGCGGACTGACGTCCATGTAGTCGACCTCCTCGGGCAGGACCTCGCGGACCTCGCCGTCGCGCGCGCGGCAGAGCACGAGCGGGTTGACGAACTGCCCCGCGTCATCGATGGGCGCGTTGGCCTGGGCGATGACGTTGCGGTCCTCCTCGTCGGCGGTGAGGAAGTCGATGCGGTCGGTGACGGTGCCGTGCTCGACCTTGCGGTAGGGCGTCTCGACGAAGCCGAAGGGGTTGATGCGCGCGTAGGTCGCGAGGGAGCCGATGAGCCCGATGTTCGGGCCCTCCGGGGTCTCGATGGGGCACATGCGCCCGTAGTGGGAGGGGTGGACGTCGCGGACCTCCATCCCTGCGCGCTCGCGGCTGAGCCCACCGGGCCCGAGCGCCGAGAGCCGCCGCTTGTGGGTGAGCCCCGACAGCGGGTTGGTCTGGTCCATGAACTGGCTGAGCTGGCTTGCGCCGAAGAACTCCTTGATGGAGGCGACGACCGGGCGGATGTTGATGAGCGTCTGGGGGGTGATGGCCTCGACGTCCTGGGTCGTCATGCGCTCGCGCACGACGCGCTCCATGCGCGAGAGACCGATGCGGATCTGGTTCTGGATGAGCTCACCGACACTGCGCAGGCGGCGGTTGCCGAAGTGGTCGATGTCGTCGACGTCGTAGCCGCGCTCGCCTGCGGCGAGACGCACGAGGTAGGACATCGTCGCGAGGACGTCGTGCTTGGTCAGCGTCGGGCGGAACGGCGTCGGCGCGAGCTCGCCGCCGAGGGCCGCCGCGCCATTGCCGACCGCGCCCTCGGCCGCGGCGAGCAGGTGCTCGGGCGCGGGCTCGTCGGCGAGCGGCTTCGCGACGTCGGGGTCGGCGAGGCCGGTGCGCACGAGCTCCTCGCCCATCTTCTTGTTGACCTTGTACCGGCCGACCTTCGCGAGGTCGTAGCGCTTGGGATTGAAGAAGAGGTTGATGAGCAGCCCGCCAGCGGACTCGGTGGTCGGCGGCTCGCCGGGGCGCAGCTTGCGGTAGATGTCCTGGAGGGCCTCGGCGGGGGTGTCGATGAGGTCCTTCTCGAGGGTCGCGCGGATGCCCTCGTCCTCCTCGAAGAAGGCGAGGATCTCCTCGTCGCTGACGGGGGCCTCGAGGGTCTCGCGGTCGGCGAGCTCGTACTCCCCCGACTCGGGGTTGTAGACGATGCCCTTGAGCGCGCGGTAGAGCACGGTGATGTGCTGCTTGCGCTTGCGGTCGACACGCACGCCGACGAAGCCGCGCTTGTCGGTCTCGAACTCCAGCCAGGCCCCACGCGAGGGGATGACCTTGCAGGCGTAGATGTCCTGACCGGTGCCCTTGTCGTAGGTGTGCTCGAAGTACACCCCGGGTGAGCGCACGAGCTGGCTCACGACGATGCGCTCGGTGCCGTTGATGATGAAGGTCCCGTCATCGGTCATCATCGGGAAGTCACCCATGAAGACCGTCTGGGACTTGATCTCGCCGGTCGAGCGGTTCACGAACTCCGCGGTGACGAAGAGCGGCGCGGCGTAGGTGAGGTCCTTGGTCTTGCACTCGTCGGCGGTGTGCTTGGGGTCGTCGAAGCGGTGCTCGGAGAAGGACAAGGCCATCTGGCCGGTGAAGTCCTCGATCGGCGAGATCTCCTCGAAGACCTCGCCCAGCCCCTCCTCCTTGAGCCACTGGAACGATGCGCGCTGGATGGCGACGAGGTCGAGCTCCTCGACGGGCATGGGCTCGTCGATCTTGTGGAACGAGTGGCGCAGCGGATCGGTCATGCGGGCTTCCGCCGAGCGCGCGTTCGTGCCGTCGTGG
>SLNF01000078.1 GCA_007133145.1 Nitriliruptorales bacterium | reverse complement strand
TGAGCAGGTCGACGATCGCCGCCTCGCCGTAGAGGCGGAAGGCCTCGGCGTTCTTCTCCCGCGCCTCGGCCTCGGCCTCGCCCTTCGCGCGGATCGCCTCGGCCTCCGAGCGGCCCTCGAGCTCGACGGCCTCGGCCATCTTCGCGCGCCGTTCGCGCTCGGCCTCGGCCTCGAAGATCGCGGCGTTGCGCTGTCCCTCGGCCTCCTGCTCGACGCGGAAGCGCTCAGCCTCGGCGGGCCGGCGCACCTCGGCGTCGAGCTGGCGGTCGCGCAGGCTCGCCTCGCGCTCGGCGACGCGCTCCTGCTCGGCGACGACCTCCTGGTTGCGGGCGGCCTCGCGCAGCGGCCCGGCGGCGTCGGCCTGGGCCTTGGCCTCGTCGGTCTCGGCCTTGATCTCGGCCTTGCGCAGCTCGAGCTGCCGCTCGGCGTTGGCGATCTGCTCCTCGGCCCGGTAGCGCTCCTCCTCGGAGGCCTGCCGGGCGCGCGCCTCGGCGATCTCCGCCTCCTGCTCGACGCGCGCGGACTCGGGCCGGCCGAGGTCGGCGAGGTAGTTGCCCTCGGTCTGGATGTCCTGGAGCTGGAAGGTGTCGAGGGTCAGCCCCTGGTTGGTGAGGCTCGTCTCGGCCTCCTCGGCGACCTCGGAGGCGAACGCCGCGCGGTCGCGGATGATCTCCTCGACGGTGAGCCGCCCGACGATCGCACGCAGCGACCCCGAGAGCACCTCCTGGGTGAACGGGACGATGTCGTCCTGCTGGGTGAGGAAGCGCTGCGCCGCGGCGCGGATCGAGTCCTCGTTGCCGCCGACCTTCACGATCGCGACGCCCTCGAGGTCGGTCTTGACACCCTGCTGGCTCACCGCCCCGCGCACGCCGACGGAGATGCGCCGGCTCGAGAGGTCGAGGACGTGGAGTTTCTGGACGAAGGGCAGCACGAAGACGCTCGCGCCCATGACGACCTTCTGCCCCGACAGGTCGGTCGAGACCTCCCCGGTCTCGGGGTTCTTCACCGCCCCCTGGCCCTTGCGACCGGTGATGATGAACGCCTCGTTCGGCCCGGCCACGGCGATGCGCCGCACGATGAGGTAGACGACGAGGACGAGCAGGACGACCCCGCCGACGATGCCGGCGACGAGGGGGGTGTCGAAGAGGAAGGAGAACATCAGCGGCTCCGGTGGGCGCGGCGGGCGGGCATCAGCGCTCGAGGGGGGCGACCATGAGCGCCGAGGAGGACAGCACGGCGGTGACCTCGACGGGCGTGCCGACGTCGATGGCCTCGCTCGCGCGGGCGTTGTACTTCATCGTCTGCCCGAGGTGGCTGACGTTGACCTCGCCGAAGCCGCCCTCGGGGATGGGGGTGACGACGACGGCGGTCGCGCCGACGAGGTCGCCGGTACGCACCGACTCGTCGGTCGGCATGCGCATGAGCGAGCGCGTGAGCCCCCCGGCGAGCCCGCCGACGACGACGCCGCTCGCGAGCCCCGCGAGCGCGCCCCCGGTCACCCCGACGTCGGTGGCGTTCATCGTGAGCGCCCCGCCGAAGCCGAACGCCGCGAGGAAGGAGGCGATGACCGGCCCCGACAGCAGGCCGCCACCGACGTCGACGTCGAAGAGGTCGAGGACCTCGCCGAAGACGAGGGCGACGATGAGCAGGGCGAGGCCGATCGCGCCGATGATGAGGAAGCCGAGCACGACGCGCCACCTTTCCACCGTCGAGGCCGACGGGCGAGGTCGAGTCTAGGGTCCCGGCGCGCCGTGGGCAGGGGGAGCGCGGTGAGGGCGCGGCGGCCGCTACGCTGCCCGCCCATGGACGTGAGTCGACGGATCCCCTCGGTGGCCAGCGAGGTCGGTCGTCTGCGCGAGGTCGTCGTGCATCGCCCCGACCTCGAGCTGCGGCGCCTGACGCCGGCGAACAAGGACGAGCTGCTCTTCGACGAGCTCGTCTGGGTCGCCAAGGCCCAGGAGGAGCACGACGCCTTCGCCGAGACCCTCACCGGCGAGGGGGTGCGCGTGCGCCACCTCGCCGACCTCCTCGCCGAGGCCGTCCGCCGGCCCGAGGCGCGCGCGGAGGCGATCGCCGGGGTCGCGACCGTAGACGCCTGCGGCACCGAGCTCGTCGAGGGGGTGCGCGCCCACCTCGACGCGCTCGACGACGACGACCTCGCCCGCCACCTCCTCGGCGGGGTCACCGTCGGCGAGGTCCCCGGCGCCCGCGACGGCTTCGCCGGCGGGGTGCTCGGGGCCACGGCCTTCCTCGTGCCGCCGCTGCCCAACGCGGTGTTCACCCGTGACCCGTCGGCGTGGGTGGGCTCGGGGGTCATCGAGAGCCCGATGCACCGCGTCGCCCGCCGTGGCGAGCGCCACCTCTGGCGCACGCTCTACCGGCACCACCCCGACTTCGCGGGGCTCGCCGACACGGTGTGGTACGGCGGGCAGGACCGCAGCTACGAGCCGGCGACGATCGAGGGCGGCGACGTCCTCGTCCTCGGCGAGCGCTGCATCGCCGTGGGGGTGAGCGAGCGCACCCACGCGGTGGCCGTGGAGAACCTCGCGGCGCGGCTGTTCGCCGCCGGCGCGGTCGACGCCGTGCTCGCCGTCGACCTGCCGAAGACCCGCGGGACGATGCACCTCGACACCGTGGTCACCGTCGTCGACCGCGACGCGGTCGTGCTCTGGCCGCGCCTCGAGCAGGCCGCGACGGTGCATCGCCTCGAGCCCGACGGACCCCGCATGGCCGTGCGCACCGAGCCCGACCTCGTCGCCGCGCTCGCCGACGGCCTCGGCGTCGAGCGGCTGCGGGTCATCACCACCGGCGAGGACGAGGTCGCCGCCGACCGCGAGCAGTGGGACGACGGCAACAACACCCTCGCGCTGCGCCCCGGCGTCGTCGTCGCCTACGAGCGCAACGTCGACACGAACCGCCGCCTCGCCGAGGCCGGCATCGAGGTCCTCGCCGTGCCCGGCTCGGAGCTGCCGCGCGGCCGTGGTGGCCCGCGCTGCATGTCCTGCCCCGTGCTGCGCGACCCGGTGGCGACCTCGTGAGCGACGACGTCCGCCTCGAGCGCTTCACCGGCTCGTGGGCGCCGGATGACCCGGACGCGAACTTCAAGGCCGACGTCGCCGAGCGCACCCGCATCGATCCGCTGCCGACGCTGCGCGCCCTGTCGGCGGCCACGAACATCCCCGTCGGCGCGCTCGTGCGCTACGTGCTCGTGCGCTGGGCCTCGGAGGGCTCCGAGGCGCTGCTCGCC
>SLNF01000298.1 GCA_007133145.1 Nitriliruptorales bacterium | reverse complement strand
TGGCGTGCTGCGGGCCAACGCCGCCCGGAGCGTCGGTCAGCCACCCCTCACGGTCGGCCTCATCACCGCCCCCGGCAGCCAGGCGGAGCACGACCTGCGGGCCGTCCTGCACGGCAGTGGGTGGGGGTTCCGGCTGGTGCGGGCCGGTGCCCGCGTCCAGGGCCCGGCGTGCGAGGCCGAGGTGGCCGCCGCCCTGGCCCGGCTCGGCCGGCTCCACGCTCACCGGCCCCTGGACGTGGTCGTGCTGATCCGCGGTGGGGGGAGCGCGCTGGACCTCCAGGGCTTCGACACCCCGGGGGTCGCCGAGGCCATCGTCGCCGCACCCTTCGCGGTCTGGACCGGTCTCGGCCACGAGCAGGACCGCAGCGTCGCCGACGAGGTCGCCCACACCGCCTGGCCAACGCCGACGGCGGTCGGTCGGGGCCTGGTGGATGCCGTGACCGCCTGCGCGGACCGCCTCGACGTCGCCGCCGCGGCGCTGGTCACCGGTAGCAGCGGGCTGCTGGACACGGCCGGGCGCCATCTCGAGCAGCAGGCGGCCACGCTGGCGGCGGGCTCCAGCGCGGAGCTCCGGGGCGCCGCATCGCGGCTCGAGGGCTCGGTCCGCGGCCTCGAGCAGCTGTCCCGCGCCCGGCTCCGGCGCCAGCATCGCGACCTCGATACGCGCGTCGCTGGCCTTGAGCGGTCGGCGCGACGGGCGACGCTGCCGGCGGCGGCCGCCCGGCTCGAGCGGGGCCGCGACGCGCTCGGACGCTCGGCCCTGGTGCCGCTGGAGCGGGCGGTCCGCCGTCTGGAGGTCGCGGAGGCACGGCTGGCCGCCGTCGACCCGGCGGTGCAGCTGGCCCGAGGGTTCTCGATCACCCGCGACGCGGACGGTCGGGTCCTGCGCTCGGTCGCCGAGGTGGCACCCGGCGCCACGCTGAGGACCCAGCTCAGCGACGGCCAGGTCGCCAGCACCGTCGATCGGCTCGTGGTGGCCGAGCCCGCTGGCGACCCGCCGGCCCGCCGGGTGGCCCGACCGCCCACCCGTCCGGCGGCGGACCCAGTCGGGGCAGACCCAGCCGGCGACGACCCAGCGTGAGCGAGGAGGACAGCGTGGCAACGGATGCGACCGACCCCGGCACCGGACCCGGCGCCGACCCTGGCACCGGACCCGGCGCCGACCCTGGCACCGGACCCGGCGCCGACGCCGGCAGCGAGCTGAGCTACGAGGCCGCGATCGCGGAGCTCGAGCGCATCGTCACCGACCTGCAGAACGACGAGGTGGGCGTCGACGAGCTCGCGTCGAGGGTCGCCCGAGGCGCCCGCCTGGTCGAGCTGTGCCGGGAGCGGCTCCGCCGCGCTGAGCTCGCGGTCGACGAGGTGGTCGAGGCGCTGCGCACCGCGGGTGAGCAGGACGCCACCGGCGACGGCCCGCCCAGCGCCTCGGTCCGCCCCTCGGTCGACGAGCGGCCCGAACCCGACGACGACGTCCTCTTCTGATGCCCGTCGGGGCGCCGTCGTCGCCCCCGGCGGGCGTGTCGGCCCGGGTGCCGGCGCTAGCGTGCTGGGCGCTGGCGGAAGCAGGCGAGCGGGAGGCGGTCGGGTGAGCGACGACACCATGGGCGGCATCGAGCTGCCCGCCGATCGGGACGGACGGCGCAGCAGCTCGACCTTCGGACGCGAGGTGGTGGCGGCGGCGCTGCGGCGGGTCGATCCGACGGGTGCCCAGGCGGCCGAGCGGGAGACCAACTGGCGGTCCGGCTACCTCGACCACCTCCGGCGGCTCACGGAGGCGGGCGTCGCACGCCCGTCGGATGCGCGCGCGATCGCCGCCGACGGTCTCGCCGCGGTGGACGACCGCATGGTCGTGGTCGACCGGGACGGTGACCACCCCCTCGCGACGCTGCTGACCGCCGAGCCTGCCCGGGACATCGCCGACGCGGTCGTCTCCGGGACCGGCGAGCCCGAGCAGGACCTCGCCCTGCCCTACCGCGGCGAGCTGCTCACCGGGGACCGCCTCCGCCGCCAGCTCGACGACTGGTCGGGCCGCGGCGTGATCGAGCCGAGCGTCGTCGATGCGGTCGAACGCGTGCTGGAGCACCCCGACTGGCTCCGGTTGCCAGGCTGGACGGTGGTCGTCCTGGGCGCCGGCGCGGAGCTGGCACCGCTGTCCGCGCTGCTGCGCTGGGGCGCCAGCGTCGCCGCCGTGGACCTGCCGCGTCAGGGCGTGTGGGACCGGCTGCTGACGACCGCGAGCGGGAGCGCCGGCACGCTGCACGTGCCGCTGGCGGCGAGCGCCGTCCACGACGGGCTCCCGGACCTCGCTGCCAACGCCGGGCTGGACCTGATCGCCGACGTCCCCGCGGTCGCCGACTGGATCAGCGGGGTGGCGGGACGCCCGGCCATCGGCACCTACGCCTACGCCGACGGGGCGGACCACGTCAAGGTCACCGCGGCTGCCGATGTGGTGAGCCGGCGGGTGCAGGCGGCCCGCTCCGACGCTGCGCTGGCCTACCTCGCCACCCCCACCGACGCCTTCGCGGTCCCGGCCGATGCGGTCGCCGCGTCGGTGGCCGCCTACGAGGCCCGGTCGCGCACGGCCAAGCTGGTCGGCCGCCCGCTGCGGACGCTGTCGGGTGGCCGGTTGCTCAAGCGCAACTACGCCCCGGGCGTCGATCCCGGCATCTGTGACGCGCTGGTGCCGCAGCAGGGACCCAACTACGCCCTCGCGAAGCGCCTCCAGCGCTGGCGTGCCACCGCCGCCCGGGCCGAGGGCCGGCTGGTCTCCCTCAACGTCGCACCGTCGACGCGGACCCGCTCGGTGCTGAAGAACCGGGTGCTCGCCGCCGCCTACGCCGGGGCCCACCGCTTCGGCATCGAGGTGTTCGAGCCCGCCACGACCAACGTGCTGATGGCGGCACTGCTGGTCCACGACCTGCAGACCGGTGGTGGGCCCGAGCGGGAGCACCCCTGGCAGCAGGAGGCCGATGCGGCCGTGCATGGTGGGCTGTGGCGGGCGGCGTACGCCCCTCGCAGCGCCCTGGGGCTCGCGACGGTGCTGGGGGTCGGCGCCAGCCGAGGATGACCCCGGCGTCGAGTGCCGGCAGCGGGAGGAGGCGTCGATGCGGTTGACGGTGGACCGGGCCAGCGACGTCCCGCCCTACGAGCAGATCCGCACCAGCATCGAGGCGCTGATCGCCACCGGTGAGCTGGGTCCGGGTGAGCGACTGCCCACGGTCCGCGGCCTCGCCGAGCAGCTCGGCCTGGC
>SLNF01000184.1 GCA_007133145.1 Nitriliruptorales bacterium | reverse complement strand
CGCTCGAAGGGCCGCTGCCGCTCGCCGCCGGCGAAGCGGTCGTCATCGGCTGAGCGGCCCCCGCGGCCGAGCGGTCCTCAGCGGAGCGCGGTCTCGGCGACCTTGACGCGCGCGCCGCCGCGCCGCTTCGCGCGGTACATCGCGTCGTCGGCCGCGCGCAGCAGCGCGTCGGTCGCGCCGCCGCCGACGGCCGTGGCCGCACCGACGCTCGCCGCGAGCACGACGGTGTCGTCGCCGAGGCGGTGGGGGACCGTGAGCGCGTCGAGCATGCGCGTGGCGATGCCTGTCGCCTCCTTCGGGTCGTCGAGGTCCTCGCAGAGCACGACGAACTCGTCGCCACCGAACCGCGCGACGGTGTCGGCGGGGCGGACGACGTTCTCGAGGCGGGAGGCGACCTCGCGCAGGACCGCATCGCCGGCCTCGTGGCCGCGCGCGTCGTTGATGTCCTTGAACCCGTCGAGGTCGACGAAGAGCATGGCCACGGTGCCGCCGCTGCGCGGCAGCCGGTCGAGCGCGGTCTCGGTGCGCGCGAGCAGCAGGGTGCGGTTGGCCAGGCCCGTGAGCGGGTCGCGCACCGCCTGCTCGCGGAGCTCGGCCTCGAGCTCGAGACGGCCGATGCCGCTGCCGAGGACGCTGGCCACCGACTGGAGGAAGACGACGTCGTCGTCGGCGAAGGTCGCCGGTGCGCGGGCGTGGACGCCGAGGATGCCGAAGACGCCCCGCGGGGTGCGCACCGGCACGGTCACCCCTGAGCGCACGCGGTGCGCGGCGAGCTCGACGTCGAGGGAGAAGCGCTGCTCGGTCCCGGCGTCGACGACGTGGACCACGTCGCCGGTCTCGAGGGTGTACGTCGCTTGGCAGTCGGCGGCCGATCTCGTCTCCCCGAGCGCGCCGGCGCGCCAGCCGATGCCCGAGCGCAGGAGGAACGTCGCGTCGTCGGGCTGGCGTTCGAGGACCTCGACGAGCGGGGCGCGCAGGACGTTGGCGACGCTGCGACTGGCCTGGTCGAGGAGCGCGTCGAGGTCGCTCGCGGTCAGCGCGGCGTTCGCGAGCTCGCCGACGGCCTCCTGCTGCTCGAGGCGCGTCGCGATCGCGTCGCGACTCACCTTGAGGTCATGGATGTCGCGCGCGGCGAAGGTCACGTGGGTCACCGTGCCGTCGTCGGCGAACTCCGGGATGTGGCGCGACTCGTGCCAGCGGGGCCCGTCCGGTGTCGGGTAGGGGTACTGCACGACCTGCTGCTCGCCGGTGGCGATCGCGTGGCGCAGGGTCTCCCGCCACAGGGCGGTGAGCTCGGGTGGGTCGTCGAGCTCGGTGAGCCGCCGGCCGACGATCTCCTCCCGGCCCACACCCTTGGCCTCCTCGACCGCAGCGTTGACGTAGACGAGGCGCTCCTCGCGGTCGTAGCGGCCCACGAGGTCGGGGGAGGCCTCGGCCAGCGCGCGGTACTGCTCCTCGGCGGCGCGCAGTCGCGTGCTCTCCGCCCGGGAGGAGGTCACGTCGAGCGCGGAGGCGAGCCCGCCGACGATCGTGCCGTCGGTCTCGAGTGGGGCGACGCGGACCTTGAGCACGAGCGGGCCGACGGGCAGGTCGAAGGTCGAGGACCGTCCCTCGAGCGCGGCGGCGAAGCGCGGCTCGAGCGCGGCGGCGACCTCCGGTTGCAGTGCCTCGCTCGGGGTCTTGCCGCGCAGACGGTGCGGCTCGAGGCCGACGAGGTCGACGCCGCGACCGCCGGCGAGGACGAACCGTCCGTCGCGGTCGAAGAGCGCGATGCCCCCGCCGGGGAAGCTCTCGACGACGAGCCGTAGTGGCGTGTCGTCGAGGAACGTCGTGGGATCGAGGGCCTCGAGGACCGCCGTGAACTGCCTGTCCATCGCGCCCATCGCCATCGCACCCTCCGCGTGCCTACCGGCCGACGCTCGACCGTGGGTCGCCCGGTGCGAGGTCGGCGGGCGGGGTCGGTGTCGCCACGCCCCAACGCGTGCCGACCGGAGCCGTCCGTCGACACCGGTCGTGCCGACCCTCGCTCCAGTCATCGGCACGACCGCGGTCGACTCAAGCGGCGCGGCGAGCCCGTACGCTCCCGTCGCGAGTCGAGGTGAGAGGAGGCACCGTGGGCAACTGGGCACGCGACGTGATCTGGTGGCACGTGTACCCGCTGGGCTTCACCGGCGCCGAGCGCGAGGCGCTGCCGTCGACGGCCGAGCCGGTGTCCCGGCTCGGCCACCTCGAGGCCTGGCTCGACTACCTCGTCGATCTCGGCGCCAACGGCCTCGCCCTCGGGCCGGTCTTCGCCTCCGAGACCCACGGCTACGACACCGTCGACCACTACCGCATCGACCGCCGCCTCGGCGACGAGGGCGACCTCGAGTCGCTCATCGCCGCCTGCCACGACCGTGGCATCCGCGTGCTCCTCGACGGGGTCTTCAACCACGTCGGCCGCGGCCATCCCGCCTTCGCCGACGTCCTCGCCCACGGGCGCGCGTCGCGCTTTGCCTCGTGGTTCCGCATCGACTGGGACGGTGAGGGTCCCGACGGCTTCGCCTACGAGACCTTCGAGGGCCACGGCCACCTCGTCGCCCTCGACTACGACGAGCCCGAGGTCGCCGACCACGTCGTCGAGGTCATGGCGCACTGGCTCGACCGCGGCGCCGACGGCTGGCGCCTCGATGCCGCCTACGCGCTGCCGCCGCGCTTCTGGCGCGAGGTCACCGGCCGCGTGCGCGAGCGTCACCCCGACGCCTGGTTCGTCGGCGAGGTCATCCACGCGCCCTACGAGCCGTGGGTCACCGAGGGCGGCCTCGACGCGGTGACCCAGTACGAGCTGTGGAAGGCGGTGTGGTCGGCGCTCAACGACCGCAACCTCTTCGAGCTCGACCACGCCCTCGAGCGGCACCGCGCGGTGACCGCGCTCGCACCGCCGCTGACCTTCCTCGGCAACCACGACGTCACCCGCATCGCGAGCCAGCTCAGCGAGCCGGCCCATCTCGAGCACGCCGTCGTCCTGCTCGCGACCCTGCCGGGCATCCCGAGCGTCTACGCCGGCGACGAGCAGGGCTTCACCGGGGTGAAGGAGGAGCACGCGCGCGGCGACGACGCGGTGCGCCCGGCCTTCCCCGACGACCCCTCCGGGCTCGCCGAGCTCGGGTGGCCGCTCTACCACCGCCACCAGGAGCTCCTCGGGCTGCGCCGGCGCCACCGCTGGGTCGTCGACGCCGACCTCGAGGTGCTCGAGCTCGCCAACGCCGCGATGGCCT
>SLNF01000020.1 GCA_007133145.1 Nitriliruptorales bacterium | reverse complement strand
CCTGCGCGAGGCGGTAGACGTTGGCCTCACGCGAGCGGTAGTCCCCACCCTTGATCGTGTCGTGGAAGAGGCGGAAGACCGAGTCGCCGTCGCCCTGGTAGTTCTTCGCGGCGTTGATCCCACCCTGCGCGGCGATGGAGTGCGCGCGCCGTGGGGAGTCGTGGTAGGTGAACGCCTTGACGTGGTAGCCGAGCTCCCCGAGGGTCGCCGCAGCGGAGGCGCCGGCGAGCCCGGTGCCGACGACGATGACGGAGAACTTCCGCTTGTTGTTGGGGTTGACGAGCCTCATCGAGAAGCGGTGGTTGTCCCACTTGTCCTCGAGCGGGCCGTCGGGGATCCTGGCGTCGAGCTGCATGCGGGAGCTCCTCGTCGCGGGGGCTAGGAGACGACGCCGGTGAGCACCGCGAGCGGGAAGCTCACGTTGCCGACGACGACGACCACGGCGATGGCCACCGCGAGGTAGCGCCGCCAGTGGTTGAAGCGCCGGTTGTTCCACCCCATGGTCTGGAACAGGCTCCAGGCGCCGTGGAAGATGTGGAAGCCGAGCGCGAGGTTCGCGACGACGTAGATCCCTGCGATGAGGGGGTCGGAGAAGCTCGCGAGGATGTTGCCGTAGACGTCGGCGTGGTCGAAGTCGGGGTTGGTCGCCCCGAGTGTGAGGTCCGCGACGTGGAAGATGACGAAGAGGGCGATGATGATGCCCGTCCAGCGCATCGTCCGGTTCGCGAAGTTCACCGCGACGTAGTCGCGCTTCTCGTACTTCGCCGGCCGCTTGCGGCGGTTGTCGAGCCAGAGCGCGTAGGCGGCGTGGATGTGGATGAGCACGCTGCCGCCGAGCACGACCCGGAAGATCCAGAGGCCGCCCTCCTCGGGCAGCGCCGGGTAGGCGATCTGGCGCAGCCACTGCGCGTAGGCGTTGATCTCCTCGGGACCCTGGTAGAGCTTGAGGTTGCCGATCATGTGCACGACGACGTAGGCGAGCAGCACGATCCCGGTGATCGCCATCGCGTACTTCTTGCCGAGCGCGGAGCCGTAGAACTCCGCGATCCAGGATCGTTGACCCTGCTTGGGGGGCGGCGTGGTGGCGGTGGGCTTCTGCTGCGTGTCGGCCATCTCTCACTCCTGCCGGGAGACCGCCTCCGACCCCTACTCAGCGGCCCGATCGTTGCGGAAGCCGAGCGTAGCAGCGGTCGGTGACCCTGTCCCGTCCGCCCGGGATGGGCCCTCCTAGACTGCGCGGAGGAGCGAGCCGCGGGGTGTCGCTGGCGCGATGCGGCCGTGGCGCGAGGAGGAGCGTGGGGCCCATGGCAGAGCAGCGCGAGGTCCGCACCGCGGCGGGCATCCCCGTCGAGGAGGTCTACCGGCCCGAGGCCAGCGCGGAGCTCGATTACGACGCCGAGCGCGGTGACCCCGGAGCCTTCCCGTACGCCCGCGGCGTCTACAGCTCGATGTACCGGGGACGGCCGTGGACGATGCGCCAGTACGCCGGCTTTGCCAGCCCGGCGGAGTCCAACGCGCGCTATCGCTACCTCCTCGCCCAGGGCCAGACTGGCCTGTCGGTGGCCTTCGATCTGCCCACCCAGATGGGCTACGACTCCGACGACCCGATCGCGCTCGGCGAGGTCGGCAAGGTCGGGGTCGCGATCGACTCGCTCGCCGACATGCGCGCCCTCTTCGACGGCATCCCCCTCGACGCGGTGTCGACGTCGATGACGATCAACGCACCGGCGGCGCCGCTGCTCCTGCTCTACGAGCTCGTCGCCGAGGAGCAGGGCGTCGCGCCAGAGGAGCTGCGCGGCACGATCCAGAACGACGTCCTCAAGGAGTACATCGCCCGCGGGACCTACATCTTCCCGCCCGCGCCCTCGCTGCGGCTGACCACCGACACGCTCGCCTACTGCGCCGGGCGGCTGCCGCGGTTCAACACGATGTCGATCTCGGGCTACCACATGGCCGAGGCCGGGGCGACGGCGACCCAGGAGGTGGCCTTCACCCTCGCCAACGCCGTGGCCTACCTCGAGGCCGCCGCCGAGGTCGGCCTGGCCGTCGACGACGTCGCACCCCGCCTGTCGTTCTTCTTCGTCGCGCGCTCCTCGCTGCTCGAGGAGGTCGCGAAGTTCCGCGCCGCGCGGCTGGTCTGGGCGCGTCTCGTGCGGGAGCGCTTCGACGCGCAGGACCCGAAGTCGGCGATGCTGCGGTTCCACACCCAGACCGCGGGCGTGCAGCTCACCGCCCAGCAGGCCGAGGTCAACCTCGTGCGCGTGGCGATCCAGTCGCTCGCGGCGACGCTCGGCGGCACGCAGTCGCTGCACGCCAACGCCTTCGACGAGGCCCTCGCCCTGCCCTCGGAGAAGGCCGCGCGCCTCGCGCTGCGGACCCAGCAGGTCATCGCCCACGAGACCGACGTCACCGCGACGGCGGATCCGCTCGGGGGCTCGTGGTTCATCGAGTCGCTCACCGACGAGATCGCCGCGCGGGTCGAGGGTTACCTCGCCACGATCGACGAGCGGGGCGGCGCCGTCGCGGCGATCGAGCAGGGCTACCAGAAGCGGGAGATCGAGGAGGCCGCCTACGCCCTCACCCGCGAGGTCGAGCGCGGCGAGCGCACCGTCGTCGGCGTCAACGCCTTCCGGCTCGAGGAGGACGAGGTCGAACCGGAGCTCTCCCGGGTCGACGACGTCGTCCGCGACGAGCAGATCGCGGCGCTGTCGCGGCTGCGCGACGAACGGGACGCCGCCGCGGTCACCGCGGCGCTCGACGCCGTTGGCGACGCCGCGCGCTCGAGCGAGAACCTCCTACCACCGATGAAGGAGGCGCTGCGGCGCATGGCGACCGTCGGGGAGGTCTGCGGCGTGCTGCGCGAGGTGTTCGGCCGCTACACCCCCGCCGACGTCTTCTGAGGGCCCTCCGTGTCGCGGACCGTGCTGGCCCGGTCCTCCAGCGACCTCCAGCGACCTTGGCGGCCCGGCCGTTCAGCGACCGTGATGGCCCTTCCCCTTGCGCGACCGCGGCCAGCTACGCCTGGGGCAGGAGCACCCCCGGGTTGAGCAGCCCTGCGGGGTCGAGCGCGCGCTTGATCGCCCGCATCGCGGCGAGGTCGGCGGCGTCGCGCGAGCGGGGCACCCACCGCGTCTTCGCGACGCCGATCCCGTGCTCAGCGGAGACGCTGCCGCCGCGGGCGAGGACGCCCTCGAGGATCCGCTCCTCGGCGTCGGCGGCGGCGCTCTCGGCGAGGCCGAGCACGTTGACGTGGAGGTT
>SLNF01000311.1 GCA_007133145.1 Nitriliruptorales bacterium | reverse complement strand
GCAGCCGGCGCAGGATGTAGCCGCGGCCCTCGTTGCCGGGCAGGACGCCGTCGGCGATGAGGAACGACGCCGAGCGGGTGTGCTCGGCGAGCACGCGCAGGTGGACGTCGGCCTCCTCGCGCTCGCCGTACGCCACACCGGTCGTTGCGCTCGCCTCGTCGAGGATCGGCCGCAGCACGTCGGTCTCGAAGACGTTGGGGACGTCCTGGAGCAGCATCGCCATGCGCTCGAAGCCCATGCCGGTGTCGACGTTCTGCTCGGGCAGCTCGCCGGTGATCTCACCCTGGGCGTCCTGCTCGAACTGCATGAAGACGAGGTTCCAGAACTCCATGAAGCGGCTCTCGTCGACCACCGGCCCGCCGTCGGGGCCGTGGTCGGGGCCGCGGTCGTAGAAGAGCTCGCTGCAGGGCCCGCAGGGGCCGGCCCCGCCGGTCGACCAGTAGTTGTCCTCCCTGCCGCGCCGCTGGAGGTGGGCGGGGTCGAGGTCGGTCTCGGAGAGCCACAGCTCGGCGGCCTCGTCGTCCTCCTCGTAGACCGTCGCCCAGATGCGGGCCGGATCGAAGCCGTAGCCGCCATCCTCGGGCGACCTCGTCGAGAGCTCCCAGGCCCAGCGGATCGCCTCGGCCTTGAAGTAGTCGCCGAAGCTGAAGTTGCCGAGCATCTCGAAGAACGTCAGGTGGCGGGTGGTGTAGCCGACGTTCTCGATGTCGACGGTGCGCGCGCACTTCTGCAAGCTCGCCGCCCGGGGGTGCTCGGGCCGGGCCTCGCCGAGGAAGTACGGCTTGAACGGCACCATCCCGGCGACGGTCAGCAGCAGGGTGGGGTCCTGGGGGATGAGCGAGGCGGACGGGCGGATGCGGTGGTCGCGCTCGCGAAAGAACTCAAGGAAGGTCGAGCGGATGCGGCTGGCGTCCAACGTCAGCGGCCCTCCGTGGAGCGGTAGACGGCGCGGAGCTCGGCCTCACGCTCGACGGCGGCCTGCCGGCCGACGGTGTAGGCCTCCGAGAGGCGGGACCCGACCGCGGCGGCGCGGCCCTGCGCGGAGCGCGCGAGCTCCTCGGGCGTGAGCTTGCGCTGGGCCTCGTCGAGACGGCGCATCGCCCAGATCCCTATCGTGACACCGGCGCCGAGGCCGAGCATGGCGAAGAAGGCGCGCTTGAACATCAGTCCTCCTTGCGGCCGCGTGCGCTACGGGCCGCGGCTCCCGCACCCGAGGCGAACGCGATGACCTTGATGAGCGGGTTGGTGATCGCGGTGTGCAGCACATCGGCGATCTGCTCGGCGCGGCCCGAGACGTGCTGGGCGCTGGCGACGATCGCGTCGACGCGGGCGAGCTCGGTGTTGACCCCCGAGATCGTCTCGTTGACCCCCGACAGCAGCGGCAGGGTCTCCTCGGTGACCGACTCGACGGTGCGGGTCAGCTGCTGGACGGTACCGACGAGGCTCACGAGCACGCTCATGAGCCCGACCATCGCCGCGCCGAAGGCCACGGCGCCGAGGATCGCGGCGACCCCGAGGAAGTTCTCCTCGAAGACGAACCCGAGGATGACGAAGCCGAGGGCGACGAGCAACGTCACCACGACCGATGCGAGCACAGCCTTGGAGCCCATTTCCTCCCTTTCCTGCACACAGCGGTGGGCCGCCTGCGACGCGGCAGGCCGAGCCTAGAGGCTCGGGCGCGCCGGGTGCGAGCGCGGGCCCCCTAGAGCTGGCGGGTGAGCATGACCCAGAAGGTCCGCGCGAGGATCTGGAGGTCGAGCACCGGCGACCAGTTCACGAGGTACTGCAGGTCGTAGCCGAGCTTGTAGTCGGGGTCGGTGTGGTAGTGGCCGTAGGTCTGCGCGAGCCCGGTGATGCCTGGCGGGATCTCGTGGCGCTTGGCGTAGCCGGGGATGAGCGTCGCGAACTCCGTGACGTTCTCGGGGCGCTCGGGGCGTGGCCCGACGAGCGACATCTCCCCCTTGAGCACGTGCCAGAGCTGCGGGAGCTCGTCGAGGCGCGTCGTGCGCAGCCAGCCGCAGCCGGGCACGATCCGCGGGTCGTCGCGTGTGGCGACGATGATCTCGCCCTCCCGCTCGGCGTCGGGGCGCATCGTGCGGAACTTGCGCATCGCGAAGACCTCGCCACCGCGACCGACGCGCGCCTGGTGGTAGAAGACCGGCCGCCCCGCGACGAGCAGCACGTAGAGCGCGGTCAGCGCCGCGAGCGGCACGGCGATCGGGGCGATGAGCAGCAGGACCGCGAGCTCGAGCGTGCGCTTGGCGCGGGCGCGCGAAGCCGGCAGCGCCTCGGAGCGCACCCGGGTGAAGGGCATGCCCGCGACCTCGACGAGCGACTGCAACCCGAGGAGGGTGTCGCGGGCGCTGACCCGCTGGAGCACGCCGATGCCGGCCGCCTCGAAGGTCGTCAGCGGCTCGGGGTAGAGGCTGCCGATGCCATCGGAGCTCACGAGCAGGACGTCGGTCGCGCCCTTGGCCCAGACCGCCTCGGCGAGCCCCTCGTCGCTGGCGTGGGCGCCGACGACGGTGACCCGGTCGCCAGCCTCCCGAAGGTGGTGCCGGGCGAGGTCGACGTCGTCGGGGCCGCCGACGAGCAGCACCCGTGGGGGGCCCTCGCGCCGGCGTCGGATCCGCGCGGACAGCGCGCGACCCCCGGCGACGCCCACGGCAGCGAGCAGGAGCACGAACGGCAGGTTGCCGCGGGGGACGAGGTAGACGCCGGTGAGCAACGAGATGAGGGAGACGAGCAGGATCGCCACGGTCGCGCTGCGGGCGATCCCGGGCAGCTCCCGGCGCGCGCCGAGACGGGGAGCGCGCTCGTAGTGCCCGCCGAAGTAGAGGGCCACGAGGTGCACCACGACGATGGCGGCGTAGCCGGTGGCGTAGGTCGCCGGGCTGTAGGAGGGCCACGACAGCCCGTGGCGCACGAGCATCGGCACGACGAGCGCCATCGCGATCGCTGCGGCGTCGGCGAGCATGATGAGCCGGAAGCCGCGCTGGTTGAGTCGTCCCAGCAGCGACTCCGACGGGGCAGCGGCCCTGCGCCGCTCCAGCGATGACTGCGCCATGGCCGCCCCAGTATCGCGCGTTGCCGCCCCGACGAACGCCAAGCCTGCCAGCCCCGTTCGCGCGCCGCCTGCCCGCCGGCGGGTCCGGCCACCGCCGGTGTCAGGTGGGGCGCCGCGAGGCCGGGGGGCCGCCGCCGGGATCGGACGGGCCGCCTCGCCGCCCTCAGTGACCGAGGTCGGCGGCACGCTCGAG
>SLNF01000065.1 GCA_007133145.1 Nitriliruptorales bacterium | reverse complement strand
GGAAGCTGTCGCCGAGGACGAGCACGAGCATCGACGCGGCGAAGAGGTTGAGGTAGGCGAAGAAGCGGCTGTAGCGCTCGTCGCCCTCCATGTAGCCGATCGAGTAGACGTGGATGAGCAGCCCCACCCAGGTCACGAGCAGGAGCATCACCGCGGCGAGCGGGTCGACGAGGATCGACCACGCGACCTCGAAGTCGCCGATCTCGAGCCAGGTCGCCACCGGCGAGATGACCGACCGGGCCTCCTCGGGCAGGGCGAGCAGCTCGGTGAAGGCGATCGTCGAGGCCACCGCGGAGAAGCCGATGGCGAGGATCGCGACGTGCGCGGCGTAGCGCCCGAGGCGCTTGCCGACGATCATGAGCAGCGCGGCGCTGACCGCCGGGACGACGGGGATGAGCCAGGCGAGGTCGATGGCGCTGCCGGGCACGGGCGTGCCGTAGATCCCGGTGAAGGTGGCGATGGTGGTCGTCACGACGCCTCCTACGCCTTGAGCACGTCGACGTCGTCGGCGTCGCTCGACGCCTTGAGCCGGAAGAGGTTGACGATGATCGCGAGGCCGACGGTGACCTCCGCGGCGGCCACGACCATGACGAAGAACGCGATGACCTGCCCGTCGAGCGTGCCGTGGAAGCGGCTGAACGCCACGAAGGTGAGGTTGACGCTGTTGAGCATGAGCTCGATCGACATGAACATCACGATGAGGCTGCGCCGCACGAGCACGCCGACGAGCCCGATGACGAACAGGGCGGCGGCGAGCCCGAGGTACCAGCCGAGGGGCACGGCCATCGCGGTCATCGGGTCCCCTCCTCGTCGTCCTCGGCGCCCGAGCCGGTCGGCGCCGGCTCGGCGGTGTCGGCGGCGTCCTCCTCGGACGCCGCGTCGTCGTCACGCAGGGCCGGCACCGCCGAGGCGGGCGCGTCGGTGAGCTCAGCGGGGTCCTCACGACGCTTGCCGAGCACGATCGCGCCGATCGCGGCGATGACGAGCAGGACGCTCGTGACCTCGAAGGCCCAGACGTAGTCGGTGAAGATGAGGAACCCGACCCCGCGGACGTTGCCTTCGGCGTTGGCCACTGCGAGGCCCTCGCACACCGGACCCTCGGCCTCGACGCGCTGCTCCATCGGGATGTTGCAGGCGGTGGCCTCACCGAGGAACGGCGCGACGACCCCGGCGGCGAGCACGCCGAAGAGCGCGAGGCCGAGCAGGACCGCGGTCGTCTTCTGCCCGGGGATGCGCCCGGTGAAGGCCTGGTCGCCGGCCACGCCGAGGAGCATGAGCACGAAGAGGAAGAGCACGACGATCGCGCCGGCGTAGACGATGATCTGCGCGACGGCGAGGAACTGCGCGTCGAGCGTGGCGTAGAGCACGGCGATCGCGAAGAAGTTCACGACGAGCATGAGCGCGGCGTGCACGGCGTTGCGCAGCAGCACCATCGACAGCGCCGACCCGAGGGCCACCGCGCCGATGACGATGAAGACCCAGAACTCCGCGCTGCCGCTCGCCGCCTCCGTCTGGGCGAGCAGTGGCGTCACGACCCCTCCTCAAGGTTGCTGGCCCGCGTCGCGTGCTCGAGCTCGACCGATTCCCGCACGACCCCGTCGGGGTCGACCATCGCGCGGTTGCCGCCGGTGGCGGGGTCCTCGCGTCGGTGCCCCATGGGGTCCTGTGCCGCTTGGCCGGGGTAGTAGACCATGCCGCGCTCCCGGACCTCCGCGCCGGTGTGCGGCGGCGGCTTCGCGCCCTCCGGCAGGGGCGCGAGCAGGTCCTCCTTCGTCCAGATGAAGTCGTCGCGGTTGTCCGCGGCGATCTCGTACTCCTGGGTCATCGTGAGCGAGCGCGTCGGGCACGCCTCGATGCACAGCCCGCAGAAGATGCAGCGCAGGTAGTTGATCTGGTAGATGATCCCGTAGCGCTCCCCTGGCGAGTAGCGCGCCTCCTCGGTGTTGTCGGCGCCCTCGACCCAGATCGCATCCGCCGGGCACGCCCAGGCGCAGAGCTCGCAGCCGATGCACTTCTCGAGCCCGTCGGGGTAGCGGTTGAGCACGTGCCGGCCGTGGAAGCGCGGCTGGGGCTGGCGCTTGACGTCGGGGTACTCGGTGGTGACCGGGTGGCGGAACATCGACTTGCCCGAGAGGGCGAAGCCCTTGCGCAGCGCGTTGAACATCGTGTCTCCTCCGTGCGCTACTTGGGGACGTGGACCTGGCGGGCGCCGCCGTGGCGGCTCGCGCCCTCCCGTGCGGTCTCCGCCGAGCTCGGCAGGGCCAGCGGCTCGTCCTCGGCCTCGGCGTCCTCGTCCTCGGGCGGCTCCTCGCCGCCGCGGGAGCGGTCGACGAACGCCCCGACGACGAGGATGAGCACGAGCGCGGCGAGGATGATGCCGGCGCCGGTGAGGACCTGCGCCTGCTCGAGGGTGTCCTGGATGAGCACGACCGCGGCCGTCGCCATGACCCAGAGCAGCCCGAGCGGCAGGAAGACCTTCCAGCCGAGGTCCATGAGGCGGTCGTAGCGCAGCCGCGGCAGCGTGCCGCGCAGCCAGACGAAGACGAACATGAAGACGAAGGTCTTCACCGCGAAGTAGAAGGTGCCGAGCAGCGCGCCGGCGAGCGTGCCCTCGAGGCCGAACAGCGGCCCGGACGGCCCGCCGAAGAAGAGCGTGACGGTCACCGCGCTCATCGTCACGACCTGCATGAACTCCCCGAGGAAGAACATCGCGAACTTCGCGCCGGAGTACTCGGTGATGAAGCCGGCGACGAGCTCGCCCTCGGCCTCGGGCAGGTCGAAGGGCGGGCGCTGGGCCTCGGCGATGGCGGCGCCGAAGAAGAGGATGAAGGCGAAGAGCTGCGGGAAGACGTTCCAGGCGGGGATCGAGCCGAAGAACGTGCCGCTCTGCGCGGCGACGATCTCCGAGGCCTGCAGCGAGCCGACCCAGATGAACACCGACACGAGGCCGAGGCCCATCGCGAGCTCGTAGGAGATCATCTGCGCGGTCGAGCGCACGCCGCCGAGCAGCGGGTACTTCGAGCCCGACGACCAGCCGGCGAGCACGATGCCGTAGACGCCGATCGAGCTCATCGCGAGCACCCACAGCAGCCCGATCTCGGGGTCCCAGATCTGCAGGGTGTACTCGCGGTCGCCGACGGTGAAGCTGCCGCCGAACGGGATGACGGCGAAGGTGAGCATCGCCACGGTCGCCGAGGCGATCGGCGCGACGAAGTACGTCACCTTGTCGACGCCCTTGGGGAGGATGTCCTCCTTGAAGAAGAGCTTCGCGCCGTCGG
>SLNF01000023.1 GCA_007133145.1 Nitriliruptorales bacterium | reverse complement strand
CGGCGCCTGCGCTGACGGCGGGGAGGGCCTGCCCCTGCCCGCGCGGCAGGCGCCGCAGCGATGGCTTGCGCGTCCCCACCGGGGGAACCCTTGCCGGCAGGAGCGTGCGAGGACGGGATGGCTCATGACCGACGAGCGCTCAGGCGGGCAGGCCCGGGAGCGGGAGGCACGAGGCCGTCGACGCCTCGTCGGGGCGTTCGCTGCGGTGATCCTCGTCGCGGGCGTGGCCGCCGGTGTGGCGTGGTGGACGGGCGGCACCACCGACCTCGAGCAGGAGCCGAGGGAGGAGGTGGTCGAGCACGCCGTGCCCGACGCGCCGGCCAGCCCAACCGAGGAGCCGGTAGCCACCGTCCCCGAGACCGAGGCGCCGCTCGAGGAGGTCGAGGAGGAGCCCGAGCTGCCGCCCACCCCGACCTGGTCGCGGGTCCCGCATGACGACGACGTCTTCGGCGGCCCGGAGCGCCTTCGCATGACCGGGGTCGCCGCCGGGGCAGCCGGCCTCGTCGCCGTCGGCGGTGACGATGGGCGGGAGGCCGCCGCGGTGTGGACCTCCCCCGACGGCGAGGACTGGTCCCGTCTCGCGCACGACGAGGACACCTTCGGCGGACCCGACCGTCAGCGCATGAACGACGTGGCCGTCGGGGAGGCGGGCTTCGTCGCGGTCGGCAACGACTTGGGCCGCGGCGCGGGGGCGGTGTGGACCTCCCCGGACGGGCAGGACTGGACGCGCCGCGTCCACGACGAGGCGACCTTCGGGGGGCCCGGCAACCAGGTCATGCTCTCGGTGAGCACCGCAGGCTCCGGCTTCGTCGCCGTCGGCGGCGACCGGGGCCGCGAGGCCGCGGCGATCTGGACCTCTCCCGACGGCGAGGAATGGCGTCGCGTGGCCCACGACGAAGAGGTCCTCGGCGGGCCCGAGGCCCAGCTCATGCTGTCGGTGACCGAGGGTGAGGCCGGCCTCGTCGCGGTCGGCAACGACGCCGACGCCGTACGCGTGTGGTCCTCGCCGGACGGAGACGAGTGGAGTCGGGCAGCCCACGACGAGGACGTCCTCGGGGGCACGATCCGCCCGCTCATGTCCTCCGTCGTCGCGGCAGGGCCCGGCTTCGTCGCGGGCGGCCACGATCCGCTGGCCAACGACGCCGCGGTGTGGACCTCCCCCGACGGGCAGTCCTGGAGCCGCGTCGAGTGCGAGGGCCTCGACGCCTCGGGGCCGCAGTCCATGCGTGCGCTCGCCGAGGGGGGACCAGGTCTCGTGGCCGTCGGCCGCGACGACGCCGCCGGCACCGCCGCCGTCTGGACGTCGACCGACGGGCAGGCGTGGGATCGCGTCGAGGACGAAGCGCTCGCACGACCCGGGACGGGCATGGAAGCCGTGACCGAGGGCGAGGCCGGCCTCGTCGCGGTGGGCTCCGACGACGGCGACGAGAGGGGCGCCGCCGCGGTCTGGATCGCCGACTAGGCGCCGCGGGTCACTTGCCGGCGAGCCCGGATCCGAGCGGAGACCCTCAGCCGAGGCCGGCGGCCTGCCCGGCCTTGTCGCGGCAGCCGGCGAGCAGCGAGGAGGGGCAGAGCTCCTCGACGACGCAGTCACCGCAGCGCGGACGACGCGCGTCGCAGACCCGACGGCCGTGGAGGATGATGACGAGGCTCGCCGAGGACCAGTGCTCCTTGGGCAGCAGGCGCATGAGGTCGCGCTCGACCTTGACCGCGTCGGTCTCGCGGGTGAAGGCGAAGCGCCGCGAGAGCCGGCCGACGTGGGTGTCGACGGCGATGCCGGCCTCGGGGTCGGCGGTGTGGGCCTCGGGATCGACCGCGGAGAGCACGACGTTGGCGGTCTTGCGCGCGACGCCCGGCAGCGCGATGAGCTCGGTCATCGAGCGCGGCACCTGCCCGCCGTGGCGCTCGAGGAGCGCGGCGCTCATCGCCTGCAGCGACTTCGCCTTCTGACGGTAGAAGCCGGTCTGGTAGATCTGCGCCTCGAGCTCGGCGGGGTCGGCGGCGACCATCGCCGCGGGGTCGGGATAGCGCGCGAAGAGCGCCGGAGTGAGCTCGTTGACCTTCTTGTCGGTCGACTGCGCGGAGAGGATCGTCGCGACGAGGAGATCGAAGGGCGTCGACCAGTCGAGCTCGACGACGCCGCCGTCGTAGGTCGCGAGCAGCCGCTCGAGGATGACCGGGGCGCGCAAGGTCTTGCCGCTGCGGCGGTCGAGGGGGCGTGGGGCGGCGGGCATCGGCGGGCAGCCTAGCCGCTGGCGACCTCGGTGCGCGGCGCCGACGGCAGGCGCACGCGGAACGTCGAGCCCTGCCCGAGCTCGCTGTCGAGGGTGAGCCGCCCGCCGAGGCGCTGCACGGCGTTGCGCACGAGCGAGAGCCCGAGGCCGGTGCCGCCGGCGGCGCGGCTGCGGCCCTTGTCGATGCGGTAGAAGCGCTCGAAGATCCGGTCACGGTCGGCCTCGGGGATGCCGATGCCGGTGTCGGCGACGAGGAGCTCGACGGCCTCGTCGTCGACGCGCACGCGCACGTCGACGCGCCCCTCGGGCCGGTTGTAGCGCACGGCGTTCTCGAGGAGGTTGTCGACGACGAGCCGCACGTCCTCGGGCAGCGCCCAGACCGTGGCCTCCTCCGGCAGGTCGAGGCGGACCTCGACCCCCCGCTCCTCGGCGATCGTCGCGACCCGGTCGGCCTGCCCGCGCACGACCTCGGGGAGATCGACGGTGGTGCGGCGGCGGTCGCTACCGGCCTCCTCGAGCCGGGCGAGGTCGAGGAGGTCACGGACGAGCCGGGCGAGCCGGCCGGCCTCGTGCTCGAGGCGCTCGACCATGCGCTCGGCCCGCACCGGGTCCCGACGCAGGGCGAGCGAGAGGGACTCCGAGAGCGCCTGGATGCCTGCGACGGGGGTCTTGAGCTCGTGGCTGGCGTTGGTGACGAAGTCGCGGCGCATCGACTCGAGGCGCCGGCTCTCGCTCACGTCGTCGACGACGAGGGTCACGTCACCGCCGGCCCCGCGCGAGAGCCTCGCCTCGAGGGTGCGGTCGCCGCGGGTCGTCGCGACGCCGACCTCCCCGCCGTGGCGGCGGGTCCGGACCACGGCGTCGGCGAGGTCGGCGTCGCCGAGCACCTGCATCGGGGTGCGCACCGGTGCGTCATCGAGCGCGAAGAGCTCCCGGGCGCTGCGGTTGGCGTAGGCGAGGCCGTCGCCGTCGAAGAGCAGGATCGCGGGGCTGAGCCGCTCGAGCAGGCCGAGGACCTTCGCGCGCTCGGCCGCGGCCTCCTCGACGCG
>SLNF01000304.1 GCA_007133145.1 Nitriliruptorales bacterium | reverse complement strand
CGTAGAACACGCTGAGCTGGCCGTCGAAGCGGAAGATCGACCCGTAGACGTTGGGCTTGCCGAGCAGGACGCAGGCGTCGTTGGTGAGGTAGCGCGTCGGGAAGTTGTCGGTGCCGTCGATCACGATGTCGTAGGGCCCGATGATCTCGAGGGCATTGTCGCTGCGGATGAGCGTCTCGTGGACGACGACCTCGACGTGGGGGTTGAGGTCGAGGATGCGCTCACGCGCCGACTCGGTCTTGCGCCGCCCGATGTCGGAGGTGCCGTGGATGACCTGGCGCTGGAGGTTCGTCTCGTCGACGACGTCGTAGTCGACGAGCCCGATCGTGCCGACGCCGGCCGCGGCGAGGTACATCGCGAGCGGACTGCCGAGGCCTCCCGTGCCGATGAGCAGGACCTTCGAGGCCTTGAGGCGACCCTGTCCCTCCATGCCGACGTTCGGCATGATGAGGTGGCGGGAGTAGCGGGCGATCTCCTCGTTCGTCAGCGGCGCGGGCTCGGCGATGAGCGGTTCCATGCTCTCCTCGACCTGTCGTCGGCGGGATGGGGGGACTCGAGCGCGCAGCGTAGCGAGGGCGGCCGAGCCGGCAGCGCCAAGCCGGGGGAAACCGTGCCAACCCGTGCCCGGCCGCCGTCGAACGTGCCCCCGACGCACGCGGGCGCGGAGGTCGACACGCGGGACGACGCGCGTCGTGGTGCGTCCCCCGGGAGCGCTCGGCGACCGCTCAGACGTTGAAGCCCATCGCCCGGAGCTCCTCCTTGGCCTCCTCGGAGATCATGTCGGTGGACCACGGGGGGCTGAAGACGAACTCGACCTCGGCCTCCTCGATGCCCGGCAGACGGGTGAGCACGAGGGTGACCTGCTGGTGGATGAGCTCGGTCAGCGGGCAGCCCATCGTCGTCAGCGTCATCCGCACGAAGGCCTTGCCGTCCTCCGCGGTGACCTCGTAGACGAGACCGAGGTTGACGATGTCGATGCCGATCTCGGGGTCCATGACGGCCTTGAGGGCCTCGTGCATGGCCTCCTCGGTCGGGTAGCCCCGCTCGTCGGTCTCGATGTCGGCGAAGGCCTGCGCAGTGCCACCGCCGCCGCGCGGGGCCTCGTCCTCCTCGATCGGCCAGCCCTGCATGTCGGTCATCGCTGCCTCACGTCCTCAGTCGTCGCGGGGGCCGCGGCCGTCGTCGCCGCGGTAGGACTCGATGGCGTCGAGCAACGCCATCCATCCGAGCAGCGCGCACTTCACGCGCACGGGGAACTTCGCCACGCCCTCGAAGGCGATGCCGTCGGCGAGGTCCTCCTCGCGCTTGCGCCCCTCGCCGTGCATCATCAGGCGGAACGCCTCGGCGAGGTCCTCGGCGTCACCGAGCTCGCGGCCGACGACGGCCTGCCCCATCGCCGAGGCCGCGGCCATCGAGATCGAGCAGCCGTCGCCGTCGAAGGCGAGGTCGTCGATCGCCCCGTCGGCGACCCGCAGCCGCAGCTCGAGGTCGTCGCCGCAGAGCGGGTTGGAGTGGTGGACGCGGACCTGTGCGCCCTCGAGCGTGCTCGCGCGGTGCCGGGGGCTCTTGTAGTGGTCGAGGATGATCTCGTGGTAGAGGTCGTCCATGCTCATCGTCGGCCTAACGGTCGAAGAAGCGCTTCGTCGTCTCGACGGCGTGGACGAGCGCGGGGATCTCCTCGAAGGTGTTGTAGAGGTAGAACGACGCCCTCGTCGTCGCCGCTGAGCCGAGCTTGCGCACGAGCGGCTTCGCGCAGTGGTGCCCGGCGCGCACCGCCACGCCCTCACGGTCCATGATCGTGCCGATGTCGTGAGGATGCAGCCCCTCGATCGCGAAGCTCACCGCGGCACCCCGGCGCGCGGGGTCGGTGGGTCCGTGGATCGAGACGCCGTCGATGGCCTCGAGGGCGGGCAGGACCGCCTCGAGGAGCGCGACCTCGTGGGCGCGGACCTCGGCCATGCCGAGGCGCTCGAGGTAGTCGACGGCGGCGCCGAGACCCACGGCCTCGGCCACCGGCGGCGTGCCCGCCTCGAACTTGTAGGGCACCTCGTTGAACGTCGCCCCCTCGAGGGTGACGTTGGCGATCATCTCGCCGCCGCCGAGGAAGGGGGGCATGGCCTCGAGGACCTCCGGGTCACCGGCGAGCACGCCGATGCCGGTGGGCCCCAGCATCTTGTGGCCGCTGAAGCAGAGCATGTCCGCGCCGAGGGCGACGAGGTCGGTCGGCAGATGGGGCACCGACTGCGCGCCGTCGACGACGACGAGCGCCTCGCGGTTGGCCGCCTTGACGGCGGCGGCGAGATCGGCCACGGGGTTGATCGTGCCGACGACGTTCGACATCGCGGTGACCGCGAAGAGGGCGACGCGGCCCGTGGCGACCTCGGCCTCGAAGGCCTCGAGGTCGAGCTCGCCGTTGGGACGCACGGGCACGTAGCGCAGGTCGAAGCCCGCCTCGGCCTGGGCCAGCTGCCAGGGCACGAGGTTGGCGTGGTGCTCCATCTCGGTGGCGAGGAGCACGTCGCCGGGGCCGAGGCGGTGGCGGGCGTAGCTGTAGGCGAGGATGTTGAACGCCTCGGTGGCGTTCTTCGTGAAGACGATCCCGCGGGGGTCCGCGCCGACGAAGCGGGCCACGCGCGCCCGCGCACCCTCGTAGAGCTCGGTGGCCTCCTCGGCGAGGGCGTGCACGCCGCGGTGGACGTTGGCGTTGGCGTCCTCGTAGTAGCGCTGCATCGCGTCGAGGACCGCCCGGGGCTTCTGCGAGGTCGCCGCGGAGTCGAGGTAGACGAGCGGGCGGCCGTGGACGTGACGCTCGAGGGTGGGGAAGTCCTTGCGGATCATCGTCGCGTCCATGGCCACCTCGCTGTGCGTCGCCCCCTCCGGGCTCGTGCCCACCACCCAGGCTACGCGCTCACCTTGAAGTGCTCGTAGCCGCGCTGCTCGAGCTCGTCGGCGAGCTCACGCCCGCCCGACTGCACGATCCGGCCGGCCGACATCACGTGCACCTTGTCGGGGGTGATGTAGTTCAGGATCCGCGTGTAGTGCGTGATGATGAGGGTTCCCAGGTCGGGGCCCGAGAGGCGGTTGACACCCTCGGCGACGATGCGCACCGCGTCGATGTCGAGGCCGGAGTCGGTCTCGTCGAGCACGGCGATGCGGGGGCGCAGCATCGCCATCTGCAGGATCTCGAAGCGCTTCTTCTCCCCGCCGCTGAAGCCCTCGTTGACGTTGCGGGAGAGGAACTTCTCGTCCATGCCGAGGGCGGCGAACTGCTCGCGCAGCTCGGTCATG
>SLNF01000212.1 GCA_007133145.1 Nitriliruptorales bacterium | reverse complement strand
GCCGCCAGCGGTGACCCCGACGTGGCCGGGGCGGAGGAGGCCCTCGCCGCCGCCCGCGCCGAGCGCGCACGCGTCGAGGGGCTCGCCGCGACGCTCGACCGCACCACGGGATTCCTCGAGGCCGCCCGTGACGAGGTGCACCGCGACGTCGCGCCGCGCCTGTCGGCCCCCGTCGCCCCGCGGCTCGCCGCGGTGACCGGCGGGCGCTACGACGAGGTTGCGATCGACCCGTCGAGCCTCGCGGTGACGGTGCGCGACCCCGAGGGACGCTGGCGCGATGCCACCGCGCTGTCCCACGGCACCGCCGAACAGGTCCACCTCCTCCTCCGGGTGGCGATCGCCGAGGCCCTCTCGACGACCGGCGAACCGGTCCCCCTGCTGCTCGATGAGCCGAGCGCGCACGCCGACGCCGTGCGCACCGTCGAGCTCCTCGCGCTCCTGCACGACCTCGCCGGTGAGCGCCAGGTCGTGGTCTTCACCCAGGAGGATGGCGTCCGCGACTGGGCGCGACGGCACGCCGCCCCACCGCGCGACGCCCTCGTCATGCTCGACGCCCCGACGAGCGGGACCGTCGCGCACGGCGGGCGCGACCGCGAGCCGCGGTCTCAGTGACCCGGCGCGGGAAGGCGCGCGGCGAGCAGCCTCGCGGCCTCCTCGCTCCTGCCGCCGGTGGCGGCGAGGACCGCGAGCAGGAGCATGCGGGCGCGGATGCCGTCGAGGTCGCCGGCGAGCCAGGCCCCGGCCGCAGCGAGGTCCGCACCGGCACCCCGCCCCGGTTGCGGCCACACCCCGCCGTGCTCACAGCGCGAGGTCACGACGACGAGCACCCCCCGTGCCGTGGCCTCGGCGACCACGTCGACGACCTCTGCGGGGGCCGTGCCGGCCCCGAAGGCGTCGAGGACGAGGCCCTGCGCCCCCGCGTCGAGCGCCGCGTCGACGAGCACGCGACCGCCGCCCGCGGTGAGCGCGATGAGCTCGACCGGCCAGTGCAGGGGGCCCGGCGGCAGCGGGGCGGGACGCGACCTCCCGGTGTCGAGTCTCAGGAGCGTGCTCGTGAGCGAGCCGAGCCGACCCCGGGGCGCGGCGAACGCCGTCGGCGCGACCGTGTGGACCTTGCGCACCGCATCGGCGGGCAACACGACCGACGCGAAGGCGACGAGGACCCCGAGCCCGCGGGCGCGCGGGTCCGCGGCGACCCGGACGGCGTCGCGCACGTTGCCCGGCCCGTCGCCTGCCGGATCGGCGGCGTCGCGCTGAGCCCCGGTGAAGACGATCGGCGTCTCGCCGTCGTGCCAGAGGTCGGTGAGGTAGGCCACCTCCTCGAGGACGTCGGTGCCGTGGGTCACGACGACGCCGTCGACGCCCGGCTCGGCGGCCGCGTCGCGCGCGGCCCGTGCCACGGCGGCGAGGTCGTCGAGGCCCATGAGGTGACTCGGCAGCCGCAGGACGTCCCGCGGGGTGACGTGCGCGAGGTCGTCGAGGCCGGGGACGCTCGCGAGAAGCTCCTCGGCGCGCTTGAGGACCGCCTGCCCGTCGACGGGCACGGTCGCGATCGTGCCGCCGCAGCCGAGCACGACGACGTGCGCGGGCCCAACCCGCGACGTCGTCGCACCCGCCCGCACGGTCATTGGCGCGGGAAACGCCGCACGAAGTCCGCGGCGATGTCCTCGAAGGTCGCCCAGACAACCCCGTCGTGGCCGTTGATGTGCTCGATGAGCCGCTCGAGCATGAGGAGGTTCTGGGGCCGGCCGCTCACGTCGGGGTGGATCGTGAGCGGGTAGACGGCGTAGTCCATCTCGCGGTGGACCCAGTCGAACTGGTCCTGCCAGAGCTGGCCGAGCTCCCGCGGACTCACGAAGCCGTGGCTGTTGGGGTTCGCCTTGATGAACATCATCGGCGGCAGGTCGTCGAGGTACCAGCTCGCGGGGATCTCCACGAGGTCGGTGACCTTCGTCCCACGCTCGAGGGGCCGCATCCACGTCTCGGCCGGCTGCGTGTAGTCGATCTTCGTCCAGCGGTCGCCGACACGCACGTAGTAGGGCGTGTGGTCGTCGTGCATGAGGCTGTTGTCGTAGCGGATCCCTGCGTCGAGCAGCAGCTCGACGGAGGTCTCCGAGACCTCCCACCACGGTGCGACGTAGCCGGCGGGCCGGCGCCCCGCGTAGTGCTCGATGAGCTCGATGCAGCGGTTGAGGATCGCCTGCTCCTGATCGCGCGAGAGGTTGAGGGGGTTCTCGTGGGTGTAGCCGTGGAGCCCGAGCTCGTGGCCAGCGGCCACGACCTGCTCGGTCTGGGCGGGGAAGGTCTCGATGGAGTGGCCCGGCATGAACCAGGTGCTCGGCAACTCGTAGCGGCGGAAGAGCTCGAGCAGGCGGGGGATGCCGACCTCGCCCGCGAACATCCCCCGGGAGATGTCCATCGGCGAGTCCTCGCCGCCGTAGGAGCCCAGCCATCCGGCGACGGCGTCGACGTGGACGCCGAGGGCGCAGTAGATCCTCTTCTCGGTCATCCCTCTCCCTCCTGTCGTGCGCAGACCGGTGTCTGCGTCGGTTGACAGCACGTTCACATGCCGAGGTAGGCGCGCCGGACCTCGTCGGAGGCGGCGAGCTCCTCGGCGGTGCCCGCAAGCGCGAGCCGGCCGTTCTCGAGCACGTAGCCGCGGTCGGCGAGCCGCAGGGTCTGCGCGACGTTCTGCTCGACGATGAGCACGGTGACCCGGTCGGCGCGGATCGCCGCGACCCGCTCCATGACCTCGCTGACGAGCCTCGGTGCGAGCCCGAGGGAGGGCTCGTCGAGCATGAGCAGCCGCGGGCGGGCCATGAGGCCGCGCCCAAGCGCGAGCATCTGCTGCTCCCCGCCCGACATCGACCCCGCGAGCTGCGCCCGGCGCTCGGCCAACCGTGGGAAGAGCGTGAGGACGCGGTCGAAGCTCTCCTCGAGGTCTTCGCGGGCACGCTTGCCGTAGGCGCCGAGTCGCAGGTTGTCGGCGACGCTCAGGAACGGGAAGACCATCCGGCCCTCGGGCACCTGGACGAGACCGCGCTCGACGCGGTCGTGGGGCGGGAGGCCCTCGATCGCCTCGCCGTCGAAGACGATGCCGCCTCCCTGCGCGGGAACGAGGCCGGAGATGGCCCGCAGCAGCGTGGTCTTGCCGGCGGCGTTGGCCCCGAGGACCGTGACGGTCTCCTCCGCGCCGACCTCGAGGGAGACGTCGTCGAGGGCGAGCATGTCCCCGTAGGAGACCCTGAGCCCGGTGACCTCAAGCAGACCCATGAGGCTCCCCCAGGTAGGCGGCGACGACCTCGGGATGCTGGGTGACCTCCTCGGGGGTGCCCTCAGCGATCCGCAACCCCTGGTTGAGGACGACGACGTGTTCGGCGATGCGCATGATCGCGTGCATGTTGTGCTCGATGACGAGGAAGGTCAGGCCGTCGGAGCGCAGGCTCTCGAGCAGGTCGAGGGTCTCGTTGACCTCGGTCGGGTTGAGGCCACCCATGATCTCGTCGAGCAGGAGGATCCGGGCTCCGGTCGACAGTGCCCGCGCGACCTCGAGCCGCTTGCGCAGCGCGAGTGGCAAGCCCCGCGCCGCCGTCGCGGCGTAGCGCTCGAGGCCGAGCCTGGCGAGGATCCCCGCGGCGGTCTCCCGCGCCTCGCCGACCGTCTCACCCCTCGTGAGCGCCCCGACGACGACGTTGTCGAGCGCCGAGAGGCCACCGAAGGGCTTGACGACCTGGAACGTGCGGCCGAGACCGCGGCGGCTGCGCTCGGCGGGGCCGAGCCGGGCGACGTCCTCGCCACCGAGGTGGACCCGACCCCGCGTGGGGATGATGAGGCCTGACACGACGTTGAAGAGCGTGGTCTTGCCTGCGCCGTTCGGGCCGATGAGGCCGACGACCTGCCCTTCGGCGACCTCGAAGGAGACGTCGTCGACGGCCCGCAGGCCGTCGAAGTCGACGGTGACGTGCTCGATTCCGAGCATCAGCGCACCACCCCCGTGGCCACGGCGACCCGGCGACCGACGCGACGCAGGCCCGCGATGAGGCCGTTGGGCGCGGTCAGGACGATGACGACGAGGAGCAGACCGTAGACGGTGAGCGCCGGTCCACCCCCGAGCGAGGCCCGCAGCACCTCACCGAGCGGGATGACGATGACGGCGCCGAGCAGCGGGCCCATCGCGGTGCCCATACCACCGACGATCGCAACGAGGGCAATCTGCACCGACAGCTCGAACTGCGTCGTGCTCGCCGGGTCGATGTACTGGATGAAGGTCGCGTAGAACGTCCCGACCACCGCGGTGAGCGCCGCCGAGATCGCCGCGGCGATGACCTTGCAGCCGACGACGCGCACGCCGAGCGAACGCGCGGCGTCCTCGTCCTCGCGCAACGCGACGAGGTAGTAGCCGAGGCGCGAGCGCTCGATCCACAGCGACACGCCGAGGACGAGGCCGACGAGGCCGAGGCCGACGTACCAGTACGTCGAGAGCTCGGCGAAGAGCATGTGCTGCGCGCCGCCGTCGAACGGGAGCGTCAGGCCGGCCGCGCCACGCGTGAGCCCACGCCAGTTCACCGCGAGGATGTGGACGACGAACCCGAAGGCAAGGGTCGCGAGGACGAAGAACGGGCCCTTGAGGCGGAAGGTGATGACGCCGAGCAGCGCGCCGAGCAGCCCGGCGAGCACCGCACCCACGACGAGGCCGAGCCAGGGGCTCACGCCGAACTCGTTGAAGAGCAGGACCGCGGTGTAGGCGCCGACGCCGAAGAAGGCCGCGTGCCCGAGCGAGAGCCCCCCGGCGTAGCCTGCGGAGATGTTCCACGCGCTCGCGAGCGCGGCCCAGACGAGGACGGTCACCGCGAGGTCGAGCCAGTAGGCGCTGTCGACGAGGGTCGGCACCGCGAGCAGGGCCGCGAGCAGCAGGACGAGCGCAGCGGCGCGCAGGGCCCGCCCCGTCGGGAGGGACGTGAGCCCGCTCATTGGTAGACCTCCGCCCCGCGCCTGCCCAGGAGTCCCTGGGGCCGCACGACGAGCACCGCGAGGAAGACGAGGAAGTAGGCGAGCTCGGCCCATGCCGTGCCGATGAGGAAACCGACGACCGACTCGATGACCCCGACGAGCAGCGCGGCGATGACCGCGCCGACCACCGAGCCGAGCCCGCCGAGGACGACGATGACGAACACCGTGACGATGTAGGAGAGGCCCACGCGAGGGTAGACGGAGAAGAGCGGGGCGATGAGCACGCCCATCGCCCCCGCCGCGGCGACCGCCACCGAGTAGGTCACGAGGTAGACGCGCCCCACGTCGATGCCCATGAGCGCGGCGGCGTCACGGTTCTGCGCGACCGCCTGGATCGCCTTGCCGAACATCGTCCGGTTGAGGAAGAGCCAGAGCGCCGTGGCGAAGACGAGCGCGACGACGAAGGAGATGAGCATCGGCACGCTGATCCGCACGCCACCGACCTCGACCACCGCCGACCCGTAGGCGGTCGTCACCGACCGGATGTCGGCCGTCCACGCCGTGAGCGCCGCGTTCTGCAGGAAGATCGACACGCCGAGCGTGGCGAAGACGACCGTGACCTCCGGGGCCCCGATGCTGCGCTGGATGACGAGGCGGTCGGTCACGACCCCGAGGAGGAAGATGCCGGGGACGACGAGGAAGATCGAGAGGTAGGGGTCGAGGCCCCAGATCGCCCACAACCAGTAGGCGCCGAACATCCCGAGCATCATGAACTCGGCGTGGGCGAAGTTCACGACGCGCAGCACACCGAAGATGAGGGTCAGCCCGACGGCGAGGAGGGCGTAGAGGCCACCGAGCAAGAGGCCCGACGTGACGATCTGCAGAGTGAGGTCCAAGGGCACGCCCTCTCGACGCTCGGGCTGGGCAGAGGTTCCGCTGGGGGAGGCAGGCTACGACGCGGGCAGCGCCGACGTCCCCGCGTGGGCCGGCGGGCCGCGATGGCCGCACCGGCCCACGCCAGGGTGGAGCCGCCGACTCCGGGGGGCCGAGTCGACGACCCGGGTGGGGAGGCCCTACTCCTCCTCGTCCTCGAGCTCCTGGATCTCCTCGTCACGCTCGTCCCAGTCCGGCAGCGGGACGTTGACGAACTCGCTCACCGCGAGGTCCTCGGGGAAGGTGACGACGAGCTCGCCGTCCTGCCACTGCTGGACGACGGGGTTGGCCATGAGGTTCTGTCCGGCGTTATCGGCTTCGGGGCCGGCGAACTCGAAGCCGAACCCGGTGATGGAGTCGAGCGGGTCGACCGCGACGCCCTGCGCCGCGTCGATGAAGCCGTCGACGTCGGCCGACGCGGCGTTCGGGACGACCTCGTTGAGGAACACCCACGTGCCCATGAAGGCCCAGTCGGTGTAGTTGCCCTGCTCGTAGCCCTTCTCGTCGAGCTTCTCCTGCATGTCGGCGAGCAGGCCCTGCGCCTCCTCGCTCAGCGAGTCGACGTTGATCGACCCGGAGGTCGGCGGGACGATGTTGAAGATGCCGTCGGCGTTCTCACCGAGCGGCTCGGCGAACTCGATCTGCCCATAGCCGCCTCCGGCGCCGACGACGGCAGGCATGTTCACGTCGAGCTGCTGCGCCTGGCGCCAGAAGAGCACCCCGTCGGGCACCTGGGCGACGTGGACGACCGCGTGCGGCTCGGTCTGCTGGATCTGCAGCAGGACCGAGGATAGGTCACTGGTGGTGGCCGCCGGATAGCTCTCCTCGACGACGAGCTCGGCACCGGAGTCGGCGAAGCGGTCGAGGGCGGCGTCGGCGATGGACGTGCCGAACTCGTCGTCGGTGTAGACGACGGCGACGCGCATGTCGTCCTCGGCGACGTCGATCTCCTCGGCGATCCCGGTGAGGATGAATTCGGCGGCGTAGGACCCGAGGTCACCCGAGGAGATCGTCGTCCGCAGGACGTTCTGCGGCCCGTCGGTGATCGCCTCGGCGAAGGCGGTGGTCTCGAGGTAGAGGGTATCGAGCCGCTCGGCGGCGGGGACGGCAGCGGAGGCGATCGCCGAGGCGTAGGTGCCGATGACCGCGTCGACGTCGTCCTGCGTGATCAGCTGGCGCACCCCGGCGGTCCCACCCGCGGGGTCGGGAGCGTCGGCGGTCACGAGCTCGACCTCGATGCCGTGCTCGCCACGCTCGTTGAACATCTCCACGGCCACCTCGACGCCCTCGAGCGCGTCGGCGGCGCCGAAGGCGAGGTCGCCCGACTGCGGGAACAGGGCGCCCACGGTGATCGCGTCGACGTCCCCCGCTGCCTCGTCCGCGTCGTCGTCGTCCACCTCGTCGTCCTCGTCGTCGATGACCTCGTCGTCGGTGTCCTCCTCGGGCTCGTCGGCGACGTCGTCCTCGGCGCAGGCCGCGACGACGAGCGCGAGTGCGGCGAGCAACGCGAGGAGCAGGAGCAAGTGGGGTCTCTTCAGCATGGCCAGGTCCCTTTCGTTCGCCTGGGACGGGTCAGCCCCGCCCGTCCTCCATCCGGTCGGTGACGACCTTCATGAGCACCTGTCGACTCTGGTCGAGGTGTGCGTGCACCGCAGCCTCCGCACGGTCGGGATCGCCCTCGGCGACGGCGGCGACGATCCCGCGATGGGGGAACATCGTCTGTGCGTCCGGTCCGAGGTGGGAGTAGACCCAATGCCACATGCGGGCGCTCGAGGGCAGGATCCGGACGAGGGCGTGCTCGAGGTAGCGGTTGTGCGCAGCCGCCGCGAGAGCGAGATGCACCGCCTGGTCGTGCGCGAGGAAGGACGCCGCGACGTCCGCCGGGTCACCGTCGTGGAGATGGGCCTCGTCGTGCGCTTGCAGGACCGCGATCTGCGCGGGGGTCGCCTTCGTCGCGGCGAGCCGCGCGACCTTCGCCTCGATCGCCGCCCGGGCGTCGTAGATCGGCCCAACCTCGAAGGCGTCGATCGGCGCCACGAGCAGGCCCTTGCGCGGCAACGGCTGGATCAGCCCGAGGTCGGAGAGGTGGGCGACGGCGAGCCGCAGCGGTCCCCGCGTGACGTCGAGGTCGTCCATGACCTCGCGCTCGGTGAGCAGGCGCCCCGGCTCGTAGGCGAGCGTCACGATGCGCTGGAGCAGCCCACGGAAGGCCTCGCTGGTGTGGGCCTGCCGGGGCTCTTCCCCGCGGCGACCCGACAACTCCTCGCGGAGCGCGAGCAGTGCAGCTGATGCGCTCATGACGATGGTGTAGCGCGGGCTCCACTGGGCTGTCAACTGAGGACCTCAGTGAAACACACCTCTTGCATCCCAGCGGCCCCGCGCGCATCGTCGGCTCACCCTCCCGCAGCGAGGTCCGGCCACCGCTCGGTGACGAGCCACCCGGACCACCGATCGAGCGGACGACGCCGACGGTCGGGATGCCCTCGCAGGAACCGACCGAGTGGGCCCGCCTCGGAGGGGGTGAGCGGGCCGCTGATCTCCGGCGGCTCATCCCCGGTGAGGTCGATCAGCCCGGCGACCGCGAAGGCCGCGTCGGGTGATCGCAGCTCGGCGTACCACTGGGCGTAGAGGACCTCGCCCCCGGGCGGCACGTTGAAGGCGCTGTACTCCTCCAGCGACAGCCCCGCGGCACGGGCGTCGGGCACCGCCACGAGGACCGAGGGGTCGGGCCACGCCACGGCCTGGGCGGCGACGCGGTCGGCGAACCACTCCGCCTCCTCGCAGGGCTCCTGCTCGATGAGCCGGGCGCCGACCGGGCCGGCGGCGTCGGCGCTGTCCGGGCCGCCCTGGAGCAGCGCGACGGCGAGCGGAGGCTGCCAGTCGGCGCGCACCTGACCCGCGAGGGCGGTGACGCCCTCCCGTGCCCATTCCGTCGGATCGTGTCTCCGCAACCTCGCGAGCCGTTCGACCTGAGCGACGAGCGGCGCACGTTCGAGGATGAAGGCCTTGGCGTCCTGCCATGCGTGGGCGAGGCCGCGGTCGTCGATGCCGTCCATGGGAGCCTCCTTCGTCAGCCGAGCCCGGCGGGATCGGTCGCGTCGAGCATCCGCGAGGGGTGCGACAGCCCGGGACCCCCGGGGGCGCCCGGGGGAACTGGTCTGTGGATAGCGAGACCACGCATGCCCCCGCGAGCCCGCGCGACGGCGGCCGCCCCCGGGCGGAGGGCACGCACGAGGCTGCGACGGACGCCGGCGACGGTCCCTCATCGAGCGGTCAGGCGAGGCCCTCACGCACCGCCCAGGCGCCGAGGCAGATCGCCTCGGCGGCGTCGTGACGCAGGCTGTGGGGCCGCGACAGGCCGCCTGCGGCGATGACCTCGCGGGCGCAGCGCTCCGCCGCGGCCTTCGCCCTCACGGCGTCGCGCCGCTCGGCGGGGGTGAGCAGGCGCTCGCGCCACACCTCAGCGGTCGTCATGCGCACCGCGACGTCGACGCGGGCCGCCGCGCGCTGCCACGCCTCGGCGTAGCTGCCGCCTTCGAGCACGAGCAGCGCGGGCAGCCCGCACTCGCGCAGCACCCGCAGGGTGCCGCGACGCAGCGCCGCGCGGGAGCCGAAGTGCTGGGAGCGGTAGGCGACGAGACGTCCATCGGGTCCGAAGCGCGCGATGCCGGTGCGCAACCCGAGGTCGATGGCGAGCAGGCCCGAGCGCTCGACCTCGCCGGCGCTTGGCATGCCCTCCCTCCTCGACGCGACCCCGACACGACCGCGCGCTCCCTCGCCGCGACCTCGCCGCGACCCCGCCCCAGCGGCCCGAGGAGACGCGGGCGCAGGGTACCCGCAGCGGCGGCGCCGAAGGTCGCGTCGCGATGCCGTCGCACGGGGGCTCGCGTTCGTCGCCGAGGCTGCGAGCATGGACGGCCATGAGCCCACCCGCCGACCTTGCCTCCGCTCCCCTCGTCGACCTCCTGCCGGGAGGCGACGAGCCCGACCTCGTCCTCGACGCCTTCGTCTCGTGGGTCGGGGGGCAGGGCCTCACGCTCTACCCGGCGCAGGAGGAGGCGCTGCTCGAGCTCGTCTCCGGGTCCAACGTCATCCTCTCGACGCCGACAGGGTCGGGGAAGAGCCTCGTCGCCACCGGCGCGCACTTCGCCGCGCTGGCCCGCGGGGAGCGCACCTTCTACACCGCCCCGATCAAGGCACTCGTCTCCGAGAAGTTCTTCGCCCTCACCGAGCTGTTCGGGGCGAGCAACGTCGGGCTCATGACCGGCGACGCCGCCGTCAACGCCTCCGCGCCGGTCATCTGCTGCACCGCGGAGATCCTCGCGAACATCGCGCTGCGCGAGGGGCCCGACGCCGACGTCGGCCAGGTCGTCATGGACGAGTTCCACTTCTACGCCGAGCCGGACCGCGGCTGGGCCTGGCAGGTGCCGCTGCTCGAGCTCGAGGACGCGCAGTTCCTCCTCATGTCGGCCACGCTCGGCAACGTCGACCGCTTCGTCGACGACCTCGAGCGGCGCACTGGGCGCGAGACGAGCGTCGTCGCCTCCGCGGAGCGGCCCGTCCCGCTCGAGCACCGCTACGTCACGACGCCGGTCCACGAGACCATCGAGGGACTGCTCGCCGAGGGCAAGGCGCCGACCTACGTCGTGCACTTCACCCAGGCCTCAGCGCTCGAGCGCGCCCAGGCCCTCATGAGCGTCAACGTCTGCACCCGGCAGGAGAAGGACGAGATCGCCGAGCTCATCGGCGGCTTCCGCTTCACCGCCGGCTTCGGCAGGACGCTCTCCCGGCTGGTGCGCCACGGCATCGGCGTGCACCACGCCGGTCTCCTGCCGAAGTACCGACGGCTCGTCGAGCGTCTGAGCCAGGCCGGGCTCCTCAAGGTCATCTGCGGCACCGACACCCTCGGAGTCGGGATCAACGTGCCGATCCGCACGGTGCTCTTCACCGGCCTCGCGAAGTTCGACGGCTCGCGCACCCGTCTGCTCAAGGCGCGGGAGTTCCACCAGATCGCCGGTCGGGCGGGCCGCGCCGGGTACGACCGCGCGGGCACGGTCGTCGCGCAGGCGCCCGATCACGTCGTCGAGAACGAGAAGAAGCTCGCGAAGGCCGGCGCGGACCCGAAGAAGCGTCGCAAGGTCCAGCGCAAGAAGCCGCCGGAGGGCGCGGTCACCTGGGGGCAGGCGACCTTCGACAAGCTCGTCGCCGCCGACCCCGAGCCGCTGACCTCGAGCTTCAGCGTCACCCACGCGATGCTCCTCCAGGTCATCGAGCGCCCCGGGGACGCCTTCGAGGCGATGCGCTACCTCCTCACCGACAACCACGAGGATCGCCCGTCCCAGCGCCGGCACATCCGCACCGCGATCGCGCTCTACCGCGAGCTGCTCACCGCCGGGGTCGTCGAGCGCCTCGACGAGCCCGACGAGGACGGGCGCACCGTGCGGCTGACGTTCGACCTCGACGAGCACTTCGCGCTCAACCAGCCGCTGTCGACGTTCGCGCTGTCGGTCCTCGACCTCCTCGATCCCGCCGAGGCGTCGTATCCCCTCGACGTCGTCTCGGTCCTCGAGGCCACGCTCGACGACCCGCGCCAGGTCCTCATGGCGCAGCAGTACCGCGCGCGCGGGGAGGCCGTCGCACGGATGAAGGCCGACGGCATCGAGTACGAGGAGCGCATGGAGCTCCTCGAGGACGTCACCTACCCCAAGCCCCTCGAGGACCTCCTCTGGGGCGCCTTCGACCTCTACCGGCAGGGCCACCCCTGGGTGTCGCCTGCCGCGCTGTCCCCGAAGTCGGTCGTGCGCGACATGGCGGAGCGCGCGATGACCTTCCCGGAGTACATCGGCGCCTACGACCTCGCCCGCTCGGAGGGCCTCGTCCTGCGCTACCTCGCCGACGCCTACAAGGCGCTGCGCCAGACCGTCCCCGAGGAGGCGAAGACCGAGGAGCTCGCCGACCTCGAGGCGTGGCTCGGCGAGACGGTGCGCCAGACCGACCAGAGCCTGCTCGAGGAGTGGGAGGCGCTGCTCGACGCCGGTGAGCGCCCTGCCGAGGCGCCTGCGCAGGTCGACGAGGGACCCCCGCCGGTCACCGCGAACCGCCGCGCCTTCCGCGTGCTCGTGCGCAACGCGCTGTTCCGGCGGGTCGAGCTCGCCGCGCGACGGCGCTGGGCCGAGCTCGGCGAGCTCGACGGCGACGACGGCTGGACCGCCGAGGCGTGGGAGGAGGCCCTCGCTCCCTTCTTCGAGGCGCACGACGCGATCGGCACCGGCGCCGACGCTCGCGGCCCGCAGCGCCTCGTCATCGACGAGGCCGAGGAGCGTTGGCGGGTACGCCAGATCCTCGATGACCCCGCGGGCGACCACGACTGGGCGATCACCGCCGAGGTGGACCTCGCCGCCTCCGACGCGGCCGGCACCGCGGTGCTGCGCATCCTCGAGGTCGGCGATGGCTGAGCCGCGCTTCGCGGTGGCCTCCTCGCGCGCCGCCGACCCGCGAGCCGCGGTCGACGAGGTGGCCGAGGCCTTGCGCGCGGACCTCGGCGGGGCCGCCCCGACGCTGCTGCTCGCCTTCCTCAGCCCCGCGCACGCCGGGGCGGCCGAGGTCGTGAGCGAGCGGCTGCGGACGGCGCTCGCGCCCGCCCACCTCCTCGGCGCGACCGCGGCCGGCGTCGTGGCCGGTGGGCGGGAGCTCGAGG
>SLNF01000062.1 GCA_007133145.1 Nitriliruptorales bacterium | reverse complement strand
CGCCGGGTGCGCTGCGGGGCGTCTCGGCAGCGCGCCCCGCTGACGACTCGGGCGTCTCGCGCGTCTCCGCGGTGGGTGGGGGCGGCGGCGCCGCCGCGCGCTCGGCGCGCCGCCGTGTCCGACGACCGCGGGAGCGCCGGGGTGGCACGGGCTCGTCCTCGCCGGCCCACGGCACACGGGTGCGCCAGAGGTGCCCGAGCAGGACGTTGGCACCGGCGACGAGCGGGACGGCGACGAGGAGGCCGAAGATGCCGTAGAGCGTGCCTGCGACGAGCAGCGCGAGGAGCACGACGAGGGGGTGCAGCCGCACGGTCTTGCCCATCACGAGCGGGGAGACGATCTGGTTGTCGCCCTGTTGGACGATCGTCATGACGATGACGACGAGCACCGCAAGGCCGGCCCCGTCGGTGAACAGCGCGACGAGCACGCCGAGCGCCCCGGCGATGAACGGACCGATGAACGGCACGAGGTTCGTGATGCCCGCGACGACGCCGAGCACGAGCCAGAACGGCAGCCCGATGATCGCGAGGCCGATCGCGGTGGCGACGCCGACGTAGGTCGCGACGATGAGCTGACCACGGATGAACCCGCCGACCACCGCGGAGAGCCGACGGCCGACGCTCAGGACCTCCTCGCGGTGCTCCGGGGGGATCGCACGGTAGGCCCAGGCCTGCACCCGCGGGAGGTCCCACAGGAGGTAGGCGGCGATGAAGGGCCCCGCGACGAAGGCGAGCCCGACGGTGAAGAGCCCCGCGGCGAAGCCGCTGAGGCCACCGAGGACGCTGAGGACCGCGCCGCGGGCCTCGGCGTCGGCGAGGAAGTCCTGGATCTGCTCGGTGGCGAGCGCCGGGTCGAAGCGGCCGCCGATCTCGAAGCCGACGCCGAGCCCGGCCAACCACGTGTTGATCTGCTCGATCGTCTCACCCCACAGCTCGGGAGCGACCTCGGCGAAGCTCGCGACCTGCTCGCCGAGCGGTGGGCCGAGGAGCGCGCCGACGCCGACGATCGCACCGAAGAAGAGCGCGAAGGCGATGAGCGTGCCGAGCAGGCGCGGGATGCCGAGGCGCCGGAAGCCCGACACGAGGGGGTTGAGGATGTAGACGAGGAGGATCGCCACGAGCACCGGCGGGATGAGCACCGCAAAGGGCCGGGCGAGGACGAAGAACGCGACCGCACCGAGCACGAGGAGACCGACGGCGAGCCACACACGGTAGGTGACCCGCTGCAGTCGCGACAGCTCGGGTGCGCTCATCGCTGCGATGGTACTCGCGCGCCACGCCGGGACCGCGGGTCCGCCACCGCGGAGGCGGCACGGCCGGCGCCCTGCCCGGCCCGGCCCCCGCGAGGCGCTCGGCGAGGCTGGGCATCGACAGCTCGGCGTCGCAGAGCGCGGATGACACCCGCACACCCGAGCGCCTAGGCTGCGGGTCAGGCCGGGATAGCTCAGCTGGCAGAGCAGCCGCCTTGTAAGCGGCAGGTCAGGGGTTCGAATCCCCTTCCCGGCTCGCGCGAGCGCTAGGCCGCTGCGTCGGGCACGATCGCGACCTCGGGCTCGATCGCCGCGTCGGGATCGACAGCCGCGTCGGGCACCGCCCCGGGGTCAGAGCCGACGACCGCGTCGGGGCCGGCACCAGGGTCCCCCGCAGTGGACGCGGCGGGGTCCACCGGCTCGGCGAGGCCCGCAGCGGCGAGTTGGGCGGTCGCCCACGACCCGAGGTCGCGGGCCCGGCACGCCGCGAGGGCCTCGGCGAGCCGCCAGGGCTCGGGCGCCTTGCCGAAGGGCGCACTGCTCGCCCGCACCTCGACGAGCAGCATGGCGCGGAGGCGGTCCTCGCTCGCCGCCGCGAGCTCGGACGTGAAGCGCGCGCGCTCACGATGAACGAAGCCCTCAGCGATGATCGTCATGGTCGAAGTATGAGCGCGGAGGGTCGCGCCCAACCGCCTCGAGGTCATGGCCATCCGGGCATGCGGCAGCACGGCCCTCTCGCCGCGGCCGCCTCTCCCGCACCGCGCCGCGCTGCCGCACCCCCACCCGGGCCGCTCACACCGAGACGATGCGTCGACGCAGCGCCTCGAGTCCACCGACGAGGACGAGCAGGGCGATCGCGCCGACGAGTTGGGCCGTGGCGGTGCCGGTGCGCGCGTCGGCCCCGGCGTCGAGGACGAGGCGGTAGCTCGCGCTCGTCTGCGCACCCTCGGGGGCGCCGAGGACGAGCGCGTCCTCCTCGGCGCGCCGTTCGAGCGCCCGCAGGGTCGCGAGGTCGAGCGAGGTCGCCTCGCTCGCGTCCTCGACCTGCACGAGCAGGGGGGCGACTCCCTCCTCACCGAGCGCCCCGGCACCCTCGGTGAGGCCCTCACCGCCCTCGGCTGCCCCACCGACTCCGCCCCGCAGCTCACGCGCACCGCCGCTGGCCTCGAAGAGGCCGCCCGCGAGCGCGCCTCCGGCGCCCTCGAGCTCGCGGGTGCCGCGGGCGAGCTCCCCCGCACCCGCTGCGCTCTGCCCGGTGCCCTCGGCGACCCCGGCGGCACCGTCCGCGAGTTCCCGGGCGCCCACGGCGAGCTCGGCGAGCGCGTCGTCGAGTTGCGCGAGCCCGTCGAGGCCATCGGCGAGCTCGGCGAAGCCAGTCTCGGCGCCGGCCGCGACCTCCTCGAGACCCCCGGCGAGCTCCCCGATCCCGTCGGCGAGCCCCTCGACGGCCCGGGGCACCTCGGTCAGGGCCGCGAGGTCGTCGAGGTCGACCCCGTCGAGGTCGGTGGCGAGCTCGGCGAGACCGGCGGCGAGCGCCCCGAGCTGGGCGCCCACCTCCGCGAGCTCCGCCGCGATGGTCTGGGCGTTCTCCCTCACCGTCTGCTCGGTCCCCGCCAGCACGTCGCGAGCGCCCTCGATCGTGGCGACGACCTCCTCGGGGGTGCCTTCCGGCAGGCTGGCGAGGACGGCGTCGAGGTCGGCGACGGTCTCGGCGAGTCCATCGGCGAGCGCGTGGAGGTTGGCGACGAGGGCCTGCTCGTCGAGATCGGCGAGCGCGTCGGCGATCTCGACGAGCGCCTCGGCGTTGGCGACGAGCGCCTCGACGACCTCGGCGACGCCGGTGAGATCGAGGTCGCCGAGCGGCTCGTCGAGGCCGTCGGCAAGGGTGCGTGCGCCGGCCTCGAGCTCGCGGGCTCCGCCGGCGAGCCCGCGCAGGGCCACCGGGAGGGCAGCGAGGTCCCCGAGATCGCCGGGGTCGGGGATCGCCACCTGCCGGCTGGCCTCGGTGACGCCGGCGGCGTAGGCCGCGCTGCCCTCGGCCAGCGCCCGGGCCCCGG
>SLNF01000223.1 GCA_007133145.1 Nitriliruptorales bacterium | reverse complement strand
GCCAGCTCGCCCAGGCCGTCGGCGAGGGCGGCAACGCCCGCGGCGAGCTCCCCGAGACCGACGGCGAACTCCGACGCACCCTCGGCCGCCTCGGCGATGCCGTTCGCAAGCTCCGCCGCGCCGGCCTCGAGCTCCTCGAGCCCGGCGGTGAGCTCCTCGAGCCCCCCGCGGAGCTCACCGAGCCCCTCAGCGAGGCCGGCGAGGCCGAAGGCCAGCAGCGCGTCGTCGACCCGCCGGTCGTCGAGGAGGTCAACGAGGCGGGCGAGCTCGGAGCCCTCGACCCGGTAGAGCGGGGCGGCGTCGACGACGATCTCGGGCAGGGTGGCGTCATCGACGACGCCGCGGATCTCCACCTCGACCTCACCGTCGTCGGTGAGGGGCTGGAGGATCGTGCCCGACCACGTCGTCGCGCTGCGGGAGCGGCCGAGCGGCGCGACGTTGCCGCCGTCGACCTCGACGGCCGACCAGCTGCCGTCGAGCTCGGCGACGACGCGCGCAGCCAGCGGCACGGCGACGTCACGCTCGCTGACGACCGGTCGGTCGGCGGTGGTGTGCACGAGGTAGCGACCCTCTGCGGTGAGATTGCGGAGCAGCAGTCGGATCGTCGCCTCCCCGGAGGCGCCGGCGAGGTCACGTGCGCGCACCGGCTCGCCGTCGAGCTCGTAGCGAGCCCGCAGCAGGAGCGGGAGATCGTCGGCGTCGACGTCGACGACGGTGTCACGGCGCACCGCGCCGTCGAGGTCGAGCTCGAAGCTGGCGGTGCCGTCGGTCACCGACGGCTGGGCGAAGCCGTCGGTACGGCGCAGGCCAGGCCGGGCCGGCAGCTCGAGGGTGACCGGCCCGTCCCCGCGGACGTCGATGGAGGTGCGCACCCGCGCCTCGGTGAGCTCGCCGTCGGCGTCGAACGTCGCCTCGAGCGCCTCGTGGAGCAGCAGTTCCTCGATCCCGCCGTCGGCCGCGTCGGCGATGACCGCAGCAGGGGCAAAGGAGGTCGTGAGGGCGAGCGCGGCCACAGCCGCGACCGCCGCGATCGCGCGGGAGTAGCCGGTCATGCGGTCGACCCACCGACGCTGGGGTCCTCCTGCGGCCGGCCACCGCCGCCCTGGGGCTCGACCACCCGTGGCGCCCCGGCCTCGTGGTCGGCAGTGCCCTCGGCCGGCGGATCGGGCGGGGCCACGGCCTCCCCGTCGGGCTCGGCGTCGCGGCGTGGCGGGCGTGCCGCGTCCGCCCGTGCGGCCGCCACGCCGGAGAGGGCAGCGACGAGCACGCCGGTCGCCAGCCCCAGTGCGGCGTCGGCGACGTCGGCGAACCGTGGCGTGTCGACACCGATGACGGCGTCGGGGCGCGCGGCGGCAAGCGCACCGAGCCCCGCCAGCCACGTCCATAGCGGCACCCTGCCCCTCGCCGCCGCGGCGAGGAGGGCGACGACGAGCACCGCCGCGCCCGCCGCGATGGCGTCGCCCACGGGGGTGGCCGGGAGCAGCGCCACCCCGGCGAGCGCGCTGCCCCAGCCCACGACGAGCCCACCCACGAGCCCGAGGCCGCGCGTGGCGATGCTGCCTCCCGGTGCGAGCCCGACGGCGGCGCCGAGCAGCAGCGGCCACCAGCGCTGCACGTCGACGAGCGGTCCGCCGAGCGCGAGCAGGGCGACGGCCCCGGCCACGGCGGCGCCGATCGCGAGGGTGCGTCCACGCGAGCTCACGTCGCGCCGGCCTCCCCGGTGGCCCGCAGCACCGGCTCGGGGACCTCGCCGCCGGCCTCCACGGGCGCCTCCCTGGCGGTGTCTGCGGTCGGCTGCTGCCCGTCGCCGTTGCGCCGACGCTCCCGGCGGCGGTGGTAGCGGTCCCACAGCACGAGGCCGGCGGCCTCGGCGAAGACCGCCGCGAGGAGCGCGTAGACGATCGTCACCGAGGTGACACCGCCGAACTGACGGATGGGCTCGAGGCCGCTGAAGACGAGCACGCCGAAGCCCGACGCGGTCGTGACCGCCGAGCCGACGAGCGCCGCGCCGGTGTGGCGGATCGTCTCGGCGGCGACCTCGGAGGGCCCGCCCCCACGCTCACGCTGCTCGAGGTAGCGGTTGGTGAGGTGGATGCCGTAGGGCACGCCGATGCCGACGGCGATCGACGCCACCGTCGCGGTGAGGGCGTTGAAGGCGAGACCCGCCAGCCGCATCGACCCGAGGATGAGCGGGACGGCGAGGATCGGCGGGAGCATCGTGACGACGCCGAGCATCGGACGGCGCGCCGTCACGCCGTAGTAGACGACGAGGAGCAGCAACGCCGAGCCGAGGCTGATGACGATCGCTCCCACCTGGGCCTCGGTGAGCTCGTCGAGCGTCTCGAGGATGACGAGCTGCTCACTGGCCACCGCCACGCTCGCCTCGGCGGCCTCGACCGGCGCGAGCGCCTCGAGGAGGTCGGCGGCGAGGTCCTCGGCCCGCTGCTCACCGGCTTGCGACGAGACGATGAGCAGGCCGGAGCCCCGGTCCTCGGCGAGCACCGCGTCGAGGTCGCCGCCGGTGACCGCGGCGACCTCGGCGTAGATGCCCTCGACGTCCGCACCGGGCTCGAAGCGCTCCCCGTCCCAGCCGAGCGCGCCGATCGCCTCGGCGGCGTCGAGGAGGTCGAGGGCGTCGGAGGGCAGGTCGTCCTCGGGCCAACCGGCGTCCTCGAGCGCCTGCCGGTCGATCGCGTCGGCGTCGAGATCGGCGAGCTCGGCGATGGCCTCGTCGCTCACCCCCTCGGGGGCCTCGTCGGCGAGCTGTTCGGCGGCCCCCTCGCGGACGACCGCGGCGAGCTCGGCGCCGGGCAGCGCCGACAGCAACGCCTCGGTGGCCGAGATGCCCTCGGGCAGGCGCCGCTCCAGCGCGTCGAGGTCGCCGTCGACGATGGGGATCTCCTCGTCGGCGGCCTCGTCGAGGAAGGCGGCGGGCAGGTCCTCGACGGTGAGGGCGTCGGGCAGGGGCAACTCCTCGACGGCGGCGTCGGGATCGTCGAGCAGCGAGAACTGCGCGGAGAGCTGGAGGCGGACCGCCTCGACGGTGCGCTCGACGCCGGCGACGACCTCCGGCGGCGACTGGACCTCCGCCTCCTCGTCGGCGGTGACGACGTCGTCGAGGCCGGCGAGGTCCTCGGTGGCGTCGAGGACGGCGTTGAGCAAGGCGGGGTCGGTGAGGTCGCCCTCGAGGAGGACGAACGTCTGCTCGGAGACGTCGCCGCCGAAGAGCAGGTCCATGCGGTCGAGCAGCGCCGCGGCTTGGGAGTCCTCGGGGATGAACTCCTCCTGGCTGAAGCTCGTGTCGAGGTCGGT
>SLNF01000009.1 GCA_007133145.1 Nitriliruptorales bacterium | reverse complement strand
TCCTCGCCGTCGACGAGGACGTTCTCCGGCTTGATGTCGCGGTGCACGAGCCCGGTGCGGTGGGCACGGTCGAGGGCGGTGGCGACCGGCCCGACCACGGCGAGCGCCTCGGCGGGCGAGAGGGGGCCGCGCTCGACGAGGACGTCACGGAGCGACGGCCCGTCGACGAGCTCCATGACGAGGTAGGGCAGGTCGGCGACACCCTGGTCGTAGACCCCGACGATGTGGGGGTGGGCGAGGGCAGCGGCGTGGCGACCCTCGGTGCGGAAGCGCGCCTGGAGCTCGGCGTCGTCGGCGAGGTGGGCGTGGAGGACCTTCACCGCCACGGGCCGCTCGAGGACCTCGTCGGTGGCGCGGTAGATCGTCGCCATCCCGCCCGCGCCGATGCGGCGGCCGACGCGGTAGCGTCCACCGAGGAGCTCACCGGCGCGCACCGGGCCGGCGCCGTGCTCGCCCCCGTCTCCTCGCGGCGCCGGGCCCGGCGGCGTGCGCACCGAGGTGCCGGCGTCGCCGGGGCGGCCGTGGGCCCGGGTCGTCGACGCGAAGCCGTGGTCGTCGTCGGTGGCGTCGTCGAGGGTCATCGTGGGGGCGATTGTAGGGTTCGACGCCGCATGGATCGCGGAACCGTCGTCACGACGACCGGAACGCGACGCAAGGACCGCCCGTGCCCGCAGCACCCGACCCCGAAGCCTTCACTGCCGCGCTCGAGGAACTCGGCTTCCTCCTCGTCCAGGAGGACCGCCGCGGCGTGCGCCAGCACGCCCGCGCCCCCAACCGCTTCCTCACCGAGTGGGTGCACGACGACGGCGGCGGGGCGCTGTTGACCTGGGAGGTCGACCTCGGCGACTTCTGCGCGGCGATGGGCTGGCAGATCGGCGCCGCCGAGACCACGTTCCAGATCCTCTACCCGCAGTACGACGTGCGCCTGCCCCGCGACGTCGAGGCCGTGGCCGCCGAGATCGTGCGGCTCGAGGCACGGCTGTCGCGCCTCGACCTCGTCGACCCGCCGGTGTGAGCCCGCGGCGCCCGTCGACGAGGGGAGCGGTGCGGCTCAGCGCACGAGGCGGACGAGCTCGGCGACGTCCTCGGCGATGAGTGGTCCGTCGGCGCGCTCGACGATCGTGCCCTCACGGTCGATGGCGTAGTACCACGGCTCGGTGGGCAGCCCCCACTCGGTGACGGGCGCGGTGACCGTCGAGGCCTCGTCGGAGTAGATCTCGACGTGGATGAACGCGACGTCGCCCCAGTCCTCGCCGGAGGTGCGCACCGCCTCGGCGACGTCGACGGCCGGGGCACACACCGTCGTCTGGCAGTATGCCGGGGTGGCGAAGGCGAGGAAGACCGGACGGCCCTCGGCGAGGGCGTCGGCGAGGCTCACCTCGTGCATGCCGCAATCGGGGTCGCGGGTGCACAGCTCGGCCCACCCGAAGTCGTCGGCGGTCGTCGGGGTGGCGCTCGGGATCGCGGGGGACCCCGGTGCGGGCAGGACGCTGTCCTCGGCGGCGACGACCTCGATCGCCGCGCGGCCGTGGTCGCGCCCGGCGACGGCGTAGAGGAAGGCGATGCCCGGGTCCGGCACGTCGACGAAGCCGCGGAACGTGCCGAAGGTCTCCTCACCCTCCTCGTGGTAGGTCGCGGGGAAGGGCCCGGCGACGATCTCCTCCTGCTCGTCGCCGACCCACAGCTCGACCTCGTCGACGTCGAGCGCGCGGTTCTCGGCGTCGGTGAGCAGGAAGGCGTAGCGCCGCTCGTTGCCGGCGACGAGCTCGTAGGAGGGGTTGCGCAGGATGAGCGTCGGCTCACCGTCGGGCACGCCGCTGCGCCCCAGGGGGCCACAGGCGCCGAGCACGAGCCCCGCGCCGACGGTCGCGCCGACGGCGGTGAGGAAGCGGCGTCGGTCCACTCGCGGTCTCCGGGTCGGCGGGACGGACGCCGCCAGGGTAGCGACGACGCGGCACACTCGGGCCATGCGACGCGTGCGCGAAGGGGCTCTCGGCGGCCGGGTGCTGCCGCTGTCGCGGTCGCGTCTCGCCCTGGTCGTGGCGGGGCTCCTCCTCGCTCTCGCGGTGGGCCTCGGGGCCTGTGGGGCCGTCGGCGCCGAGCGCGACACCATCGTGGTGGGGGCGGGCTCGCATCCCGAGCAGGAGGTGCTCGGTGCGATCGTCGCCGCAGCGCTCGAACGCGGCGGCCAGGACGTCGAGCTACGCGGTGACCTCGGCGACACGGTGGGGCTGCGGCGCGAGGCCGCCGCCGAGCGCATCGACGTCTTCGTCGACTACACCGGTGCGGCGTGGGGCCTCGGCCTCGGCGAACAGGCGCCCCCCGCCGATGGCGGGGAGTCCTGGGAGCGGGTGCGCGAGGCCGACGTGGCCAACGGCCTGCGCTGGCTCGCGCCCTCGGAGGCCGACGCGACGCTCGGCCTCGCGGTGCGGGCCGAGGATGCCCCCCCGCAAGGCGGGGCGACGATGAGCTGGCTCGCCGGCGAGCTCTCCGGTGGCGAGCGGTCGCTGTGCGCCGAGGTCGACTTCCTCCTGCGCGAGGGTGGGCTCGACGCGATCGCCCGGGAGTACGGCATCGACCTCGCGCGGCTGCCGCGGCGTCCGGCGACCGAGGCCGAGGCGGTCGAGGAGGTCGAGTCGCGGCGCTGCTTCGCCGGGCTCGTGACCGCGACCTCGGGTGCGGCGCGTGCCGCCGGCCTCGTCGTCGTCACCGACGACCTCGACGTGTGGCCGGCGTTCGTCGCCGCCCCGGTCGTGCGTGAGGGCTCCCCGGCCGACGAGCCCGAGGTGGCCGAGGCGCTCGCGCCGGCGATGGCCGCGCTCGACACGGCGGCCCTGGCCACGCTCAACGCCGAGCACGCGGCCGGGCAGGAGCCCGACGAGCTCGCCGCCCGGTTCCTCGAGGAGGCCGTGGAGGAGGAGGGGTAGCGGCGCGCGGGGAGGTGCGCCCGTCGAGGCTTGACAGTGCGGGGGCGGCGACGTAGAGTGGCATCATCGAACGTGTGTTCGACAACACCGCTCGATCCCGGTCGTGGCTGGGGCGCGAGGGGAAGGCGCGTCCCAGCCACCGACCGGCGAGGGAGGGCTCACCGTGCGGCGACCTCGGAGGCGGCCATGAGCAGGCGCTACCGCGAGGGCGTCGAGATCGTCCGCACCCAAGCTGACGGCCGCACGCCCGAGGGTGCCGCGCCGGCGGCGTTCCGCTGGCGCGGCACGCTGCACACCGTGACGAGCGTGCTCGGGCACTGGCGCGAGGACGCCGGCTGGTGGGCCGCGCGGGGCGTGAGCGTGCCCCAGCGCGACCTCTGGCGGG
>SLNF01000060.1 GCA_007133145.1 Nitriliruptorales bacterium | reverse complement strand
CGCGGGAACATCGACGCCGGGGTGAACCCCGGGATGGTGTTGATCTCGTTGACGAGGACCTCACCGGAGTCCTCGAGGTAGAAGAAGTCGACGCGGGCCATCCCCCGGGCGCCGATCGCGAGGTAGGCCTCGCGGGCGTAGGTCTGGCAGGTCTCGAGCACCGCGTCGTCGACCCGGGCGGGGCAGTCCAGTGCGAGGTCGGTGTCGAGGTACTTGCCCTCGAAGTCGTAGAACTCCTTCGAGGTCCGCACCTCACCGGGCGGCGTCACCTCGATCTCGGCGTTGCCGAGCACGCCGCACTCGAGCTCGCGCGCGCCGACGACGCCCGCCTCGACGATGGCGACGCGGTCGTGGGCGAAGGCCTCGTCGATCCCGGCGATGAGGTCCCCGCGGCTCCGGCACTTCGTGATGCCGATCGAACTGCCCTGGCGGCTCGGCTTCGTGAACAGCGGATAGTCGAGGGCGGCCTCGACGTCGTCGAGGACGGCGCCCCGGTCGTGCTCCCAGACCGCGCGCCGCACAGCCAGGTAGGACGTCTGCGGCAGCCCCCTGGCCTTGAAGACGTTCTTCATCTGCCGCTTGTCGATGCCCACGGCGCTCGCGGCGACGTCGGCACCGACGTAGGGCACGCCGAGGCTCGCGAGCAGGCCCTGCACCGTGCCGTCCTCGCCGTAGGGGCCGTGGAGCACGGGGAAGCACACGTCGACGGGGCCGAGCTCGGTGCCGGTCAGCCCGTCGCGGAAAGCCACGAGTCGCGGTCCCTGCCGGGTGTGCACGAGCGCGACGGTCTCGCCCTCCTCGGTCACCTCCGGCAACGCCCCGTCGGCCGCCGGCGGCGCGTCCTCGACGAGCGTCCAGCGGCCATCACGGGTGATCCCGACGGTGGTCACCTCGTAGCGCTCCCGGTCGACGGCGTCGAGCACGTGACGTGCCGAGAGGCAGGACACCCCATGCTCGGCGGAGCGCCCACCGTAGAGCACGAGCACCCTGAGCCGGTCTGCGGGCATACGCCTCCCGTCGACGTCGGACGCGCGGCAGTCTACTCCCCTCCGGCGTCGCGCTGACCGGCCGGGCCGGGTTGCCGCGCGTGCGCTAGCCTGCGCTGGCCGAGCGAGGAGGGCAGGATGCCGCAGGGCACGATCAAGGACTTCGACCCCCAGACCGGCAGCGGCTCGCTGCTGCTCGACTCCCAGGAGGAGCTGTCCTTCGACGCGGCGACCTTCGCGGCCTCGCGCCTGTGGGACCTGCGGCTCGGCCAACGCGTCCGGGTGAGCGTCGAGGGCAGCGGCGAGCAGCGCCGGGTCACCGCGCTGCAACTCGTCAGCCTCTGAGCGCCATGCCCCCGCGATCCGCACCGCTGCGCCCCCGCGACCGTGCGAGCCGCAACGCCGCGGTCTCCCTGCTCGCCGTCCTCGCGCTCGGCACCGCCCTCATGTCGCTCGCCCACACCGGCGTGGCCGTGCCGCTGCTCGACGCGATCGGTCCCGGCGGGGACACCGTCGTCGTGCAGGCCGCGGTCGGCTTCGCCGTGGCCGCCGCCGGTTTCGCCGCCGCGACCGTCGGGCTGCGGCGCGCGCGACGTTGGGGCTGGGCGCTCGGCCTCGTCGTCCTCACCGCGACGCTGTTCGCCGCGGCGGTGCCCTTCCGCGGACCCGGCAGCGTCCTCGGCATTTCCCTCGCCGTCGCGGGACTCCTCGCCCTCGCCATGCCTGGTACGCGCGCCTCACTCAAGCCGTCGACGGACTAGGGGCGGCCCGACGCGTCGTTGCCGGCGTCGTCGTCGTTCGAGGAGTCGGGCTCGGCCTCCGACGCTGCGTCAGCACCGTCGGGCCGCTGCTCGTGAGCGGGCTCGTCGGGCCGGGTCTCACGGTCCTGCGCGTCGTCGGTCTGCTCCGCGTCGGGCTCGTCCTGCTCGCCATGAGCACGCGAGCCTTCCCCACGGCGCTTGGCCGTCGCCGTCCGGAAGCCGGCGGGGCGCAGCTCACGCCAGATCGGCCGGGAGATGATCGGCAGCGGCGGGAGGTCGCGGCTCGCGGCGTGGCGCAGGACCTTGCGCAGCACCTCGTCGTCGACGCCCGAAGCCTCCTCCGGCAGGGGCAGGTCGATCCGGGTCACGCCCTCGTCGAGGCTCGGGTCCTCCTCCGGCGTGATGATCCTCGCCCCGAGGCGCTGGAAGATCCGCAGCATCGGGGTGTTCTCGCTCAGGACGTAGCTGCGGAACGTCTCGATGCCGTTCTCGCGCGCAGACCGCGCGAGGATGCCGAGCAGCAGCGAGCCGACCCCCCGACCCTGGTAGGCATCGGCGACGGTGATCGCGGCCTCGGCGACGGTCTCGTCCTCCTCGAGCCGCACGTAGCGCGCTACGGCCATGCCGGGCTCGTCGATCGCATAGGGATCGATGGCGACCCACGCGACGTGGTCCTTGAAGTCGACCTCGGTGAGGTAGCGCAGCTGCTCCTCGGTGAACTCGACGACCGGCGTGTGGAAGCGCAGGTAGCGCGACTGCGGCGAGAGCTTCGCGAGCCCGACCCGCAGGCGCTCCTTGTCGTCCGGGCGGATCGGCCGCACGAGCGCGCGACTGCCGTCGCGCAACTCGACCTCGACCACGTCGCGAGCCATGGCATCGAGCGTGGCCCACCGCACCGACAGCGTCAACGTGACACGGTCGTCAAGCAGGTCCCGAGGACTGCCCGGCAGGGCCCGTCGCCTGCCGGCACTGCCGAACGTCCCGGAAAAGCGTGCCGATGGGAGCTGTCACCTCCCCCCCTGGCCGCCGATCTTCACGGTGCACGCGGCAACGCCCATAGGACCAAGGGAGAGTGGGAACGGGTACGTACGAGGCGGGGGTGAGGAGCCACCGCCGACGTGGCGGGCAGGAGAGCACCGTCAGCGAGCGCCGCAACATCGAGGGGTGGAAGGCATGGAGGTCATCGTCGCCGGGGTGGATGGGTCCGCGCACTCACGTCGCGCCCTCGAATGGGCAGCGCAGGAGGCCCGCAACCGCAACGCCAGACTCGTCGCCGTCAGGGTCTACGAACCCCCGACCGAGCCGGCCACGCCGTCGATGACGACGTCGCTGGCCTACTCCCCGTCCTACATCGGGGCGACGCAGAACCCGCAGCTCAGCGCCGAGGCGCAGCGCCAGCGTGAGCTCAACTGGGAGCACGCCCGGATGCGGGCCGAGCAGGAGATCAACCGGATGGTGACCGAGCTCGACACGACCGGCATCGAGGTCGAGCCCGTCATCGTCTCCGACCGCAAGCCCGCGCGCGTCCTGCTCGACTACGCCCGCACCGCCGACCTCATCGTCGTG